>SHYW01000100.1 GCA_009692615.1 Deltaproteobacteria bacterium
GGGCAAATCGAGGCAAAACTAAGGACCCTATTAACCACGAGAGTAAAATGTAATCTGATATAACTTCGCAAAAACTGTAACTCATTACGAAAAAAACGATCTATCCTCCGCTGCCCTGCTTCCAGGGCAGTTGTTCAGAGGTTCCTTAACACTTGTGCATAGCCCGGCAGGGTCGAAGTCCCGAGGACGGCCACGCGCGAGAGCTTAGGAATGATCTCCTTCAGAAGCTCCAATCGTTTTCCGCTTAGCTCGGGGGCAAAGGTCGACAATCCAGTAATGTTCCCGCCTGGCCGCGCAAGGCTGGCGACGAACCCGCTGCCAACAGGATCGGCATGCTGCGCCATGACAATGGGAATCGTGACAGTTGCTTCCTTGACGGAACGGGTTACCGACGCACCAGCCGAGACGATGATGTCTACCTTGAGACCCACTAGCTCGGACGCGAGCGCGGGGAGGCGATCTAGTTTTCCCTCCGCAGATCGCCACTCAATGACAATATTCTTGCCCTCCACGTAGCCAAGCTCGCGCAGACCCTGCCGGAATGCCTCGATGCGGGCCGCATTAACCGAAAGGGAGGCAGCATCTAGATATCCTATCCGGGGGATTTTTGTTGGCTGTTGCGCCTGAACTGGAAAGGGAAGAGCCAAGAGCATCGAGCAAAAAGTTCGCCGTGTGATTTTTTTCGTCATGGGTTTTCTCCGCTTACTGTTGCCTCATTCAATTCTCTTCAAACTCTTTGAGCGCGTCGAAGCGCGGTTCGAGTCCTAAACCGGGGGTGTCGGGTAACGTCACCCAACCATTCACCGGCGCGGCCGGCTCTTTGTAGATCTTATCGCCGACGCCCCACATCTCGAAATGAAACTCGACGCGCCAGCCGTTCGCCATCGCCGCTTGCAGGTGCATGTTGTGATGCGGCCAGCCACCGCCGTTGGCGATCGGTAGATTGAACGCCTGCGCCAGGGCTGCGACTTTCACCGCTTCCGTATAACCGCCGACGGAGCAGACATTTGGCTGCGCGATATCGACGGCGTGATTGGCGATGAGTTCTCTATGGCGAAAACGGTGGCCTTCGTTTTGTCCGGCGGCGATGGGAATACTGGTGTGGCGGCGTAGGTCGGCGAGCAGCAGGGCGTCGTTCTGATAGACCGGCTCTTCGAACCAAGTGATGCCCAGGGGCTCGACCATCTTGCACAGCTCCAGAGCGCGATTGAAGGAGAATAAATAATTGGCATCGATCATTATCTCAACGTCGTCGCCGACGGCTTTGCACACGGCTCTGACCCGGTCGGCGTCAATGCGAGGATTTTCCGGATCGACGGCGACGACCATCTTCAATCGCTTCTCGCCTTGCTTGACCAATTGTTTGGCGACTTCGACCAACTGCTCTTGCGAATATTGCTTGAGGCCGAAGGTGACGTAGGCTTGCACCGGATTCTGCGCGCCGCCGAGCAGACGCCAGACCGGCTCTTTATAATGTTTGCCCTTGATATCCCACAGCGCGATGTCGATGGCGCTCACCGCCGAGCTCCACATGCCGGTCTGCACCCGCGGGTTGAATTGTTTGAGCAGTTGATTCCAAACTCGCTCGGTCTCGAGCGGATTCATGCCCTTCAAAAACGGCCCGGCCTCGCGGTTGATAAACTCTTTCATGCCGAACCGCTGCCCACCGCGGGTGAGGCCGTAACCAGTGACGCCTGTGTCGGTTTCGACGGCGGTGAATAGAATCGAAGTGACGATCGGTTCTTTGAGCAGCGGCACTTCGACGGGGACGCGGTGGATGGACGCTTTAACGTTGGTGATTTTCAGATTGTACCTCCCAAATCTACGCTTGACTGTTAGCCTGGTTCGTTGGCAACCGCAAGGCGTTTTGCCGAGCTGTCAGGAGTGAAGGGTAAGGCGTAAGGGGTTTTCGGAATTCGATCTCGAAATGGCGAATGCGGACGGAATGTCGATGATTTCCTGCGCTGGCGGCGCAGTTATGGGCCGGATTACTTCACATGACGCGGATCGCGATTGTTGCTGATTCGGACATCGTGATGATTGCGGCGCTTTCCGCCGCGCGCTGATGTTATCGGAATTTCGCTGGCACTTGGCTTGCTCGTGATTTCGCTTTGAGAGCGGTCGTAAAAAATATTTAGGAGAAATGTTCCCATGGCGTTATGGAATCAAGCGACTCAAGATAGCGATGAAAAATCCCCGCCGACTCCGATATTGGCGCCAGCGCCGACGCCAGTCGTGGCGCCCATGGCACCGGTAAAAGAAAGCGCGGTCAAAGAGCGGCGCGAGTCGGTGTTCGGCGCCGGCGTGACCATCGAAGGTAAGATCGAAGGCGATGGCGACATCCGCATCGCCGGCAAGTTCGACGGCGACTTGCAGATCAAAGGCGATGTGATCATCGAAAAGGGCGCGAAGGTGAATGCGAAAGTCAGCGCCGCTAACCTGACTGTCGGAGGCGAACTCAACGGCAACGTCACCGCTGCCGCACAGGTGAAACTTTTGGAGTCGGCGCAACTGACCGGCGATCTCAAGGCGGCGACGTTGACGGTCGCCGCGGGCTCACGCATGCGCGGCCATGTCGAGTTCGGCTGGAGCGCGTCGGAGGCGGCTAAGTTTATTAACGAGCCGGCGCGCGATAAACAAAAAAGCGATTTCGCTGAATTATAAATTGCCGGGGCGATTAGCGCCGGTGAGTGGCGAGCAGCGGTTTGAGCGCGGCGGCGACGCCGTCGGCCATGCGCTGGGTGCCGGCGTCGTTGGGATGAACCTGATCGGTGACCCACAGATAGATTGGATCGCTCACTAATTCCATTCCGTTGAGAAAAAATAAATTCTTGTCGCTCGCCTGACGGCGCTTGACCGCGGCGGCAATGGCGTTGCGATAGTCCTCGGGGATTTCACCGTTCTTGTTGCGCGTCGGTTTGAGATCGAAGCGATTCAAGATCGGAGTTATCGCTAAGATCGGTTTGCTTGGCGCGCTGGCGCGGATTGTGGCTAGAAAAGCATCGTACTTTTGTTGGTATTGCGCCGCGGTTTCCGGTTTTCCCGCGGCATCGGTGCCGGCGAAGGAGTTGGTTCCGAGGGCAATCACTAAAACATCCCAATCGCTGCGGCTGGCGATGGTTTGGGCGATGACGTTGTCGGCCCAGGCGGTGCCGCCGAAACCGAAGTTGAGCGCGACGCAGCCGGCCTTCTCGCAACTCTGCCAGACGTAAGTTTCGCGCGGACTGGTGGCGCCGTGGCCGTGGGTGATCGAGTCGCCGTGGAACAGCACGCGGAGGCGCGGGTCGGGCGCGGCGGCGGACATCTTGGCATCGGCATCGATGGCAAGACCATGGACGATCACTTCGGCGTTGCGATAGTAAAATGGCAACAGCACGGCGAACTCCGCTTCGCCGGCGCTTTGCGGTTCGTCGTAGAGCAGCAAATCTTGTCGCGAGTAATTCGTCGTCGCCGCGACGCTGGAGTGATACTTGCCGTTTCGATAGACGTCGAAATAGGACGGCCGCGAGCGCTCCCAGATCGCTTCCGGCGTGCCGGCACCGTCAGGGACTTCGACAAAGGTCACGCGCAAAACCAAACGTTTCGAGTCGGTGCGAAAGTGCGCCGTCACGCCGGCGGCGGATTGGGCGCGGCTGGCGGTGCGCGCCGGCCACTTGTCGCGCCACTCTTTGGTCACGCGCACGGGTTGCAGTCCATCGCCGCGCGCTTCCCAGTCGGCCGCGTTTAGCCAACGCAAGCGTTGGTCCTTAACGGCGATCCATTGCAGTGCCGCGGGTTCGGTTTGCGCCGCGACGGCAACGGCAGTGTTCGCGGCTAGAAACATAATTGCCAATAGGAATTGAAAGCGCAGTGATTTGCTACTCATGGTTTCCTCATCGAGGCCAGTGAATTCGAAATCCCACGTAGGGGCGACCGGCGGTCGCCGTTCCGGCGAGCCGACACATAGGTCGGCCCCTACGATCGATGCATCAACGCAATTTTTCCAAAAGTGGCCGCAGTGCCGCGGCGACGCCCTGGGCGATGCGGTGCATGCCGGCGTCGTTGGGGTGGACCAGGTCGCTGACCAAAAGAAACAGCGGATCGTTGACCATGCTCAAGCCGTCGAGGAAATCGAGATTGGCATCGCGCTTTTGCCGTTCGCGGACGATGCGCGTCATGCCGTCGCGATAAAGTTCCGGCCGCTCGCCGTTGATGTTGCCGCCGGATTTCAAATCGGCGCGATTCAAGATCGGCGTGATGCAAAGAATCGGTTTGCTCGGATGCGCCGCGCGAATGGTCTGAATATACGCATCGTATTTTTCCAGATAGCGCGCGACGGGTTCGGGTTTACCGTCGCCGTCGGCGCCGGCGAGCGAGTTGCAGCCGATCATGATCGTCAGCACGTCCCAATCGCTGCGGCTGGCGATGGTCTGCGCAATGGCATTGTCGCCCCAGGCCGAACCGCCGAAGCCGAAATTCATGCCGACGCAATCGAGCATGTCGCTGGCTTGCGCGACGTAGGTCTCGCGCGGGCTAGTAACGCCGTGGCCGTGGGTGATCGAATCGCCGTGGAAGAGCACGCGCGGCCTGCGGTCGGGCGCGGCGCGCACCAGTTTGGCGCCGGCGTCGATGCCGATGCGATGCAAGATCAACTCGGCGTTGCGATAGTAAAAGGGCAACAGCAAGCGCACTTCGCTTTCGCCGGCCGGCGCGCTTTCAAAAATCGTCACGTCCTGCTGCTCGAAATGATTGAGGGCGGCCATGCTCGTGACATACCTGCCGTCGCGGTAAAGCGAAAAGAACGACGGCCGCGAGCGCTCCCAAGCCACCGCGGGCGTCGCTGCTTCGTCCGCCACGTTGCTAAAGGTGACGCGCACAACAAGACGTTTCGAATCGCTGCGAAAGCGCAGCGCGATGCCCGCCGCCGATCTGCCGCGCCGGGCGGTTTTCACCGGCCACTTGTCGCGCCAGCTTTTCGCCACGCGCACCGGCTGAAAGCCGTCGCCTTGGGCTTCCCAATCGGCGAGGTTGAGCCAGTCGAAGCGCGCGTCGCGCGGGTCGAGCCATTGCAATGTGCTGTCGAGTTTCGCTTCCATAATGACCTCTCGGAAAGAATATTCACCGCGGAGACCCAGAGTTCGCAGAGTTCGGAATATGAATCAAGGGAAAAAGTCTTGCTCCGCGCCCTCCACGCATTTGCGGTGAAATCTTGCCATTTCTGTGATTGGTTCATTCATCTTAATCTGCAAGAAATTATTTGCTGGCCGTTAATTCCTTCACCACCCGGTTGAGCGGGCCGAAGTCGGCGACTTGACTGAGAGGCACTTCGGCTCTGACGTTCATCAGTTCACGTTGTTCGCGGATCAACTCTAGGACGACCGATTCGCTGACGCGGCCGTCCGGGCTCATTGCCTTCAGATAAAAATCCAAGGTGCCGGCCAAGGTGTTTTTCTCCATGCCGGGAAATTCTTTTTGCAAAATTGCCAGCGCTTCCTGCTTGTGCTCGCGGGTGTAGATCATGCTGCGAATTGACGCGCGCAGCATGCGCTGCACCTGATCGGGATTGTCCTTTAATTTTTTCACCGTCGTGCTCAAGCCATTGGAAGGCACGTCGCCGAGAATATCGCCGAGCCAAACAAGATTGTTCAAACCCCTTTGCTCCGCCATTACCGTGTACGGCGGCGTGAGGATCGCCGCTTCGATGGCGCCGGAGAGCAAGGCCTGATAGCGCACGCCGGTGTCGCCCATGGCGATCAACGTGACGTCGCGCAGCGCTTCGAGGCCCGACGGTTTGAGCGCGGCGCGCGCGGCGGCGTCGGTGGAGCTAGCGAAGTTCGACACCGCGATGCGTTTGCCTTTGAGATCTTGGACGCGGCGAATGTCTTTCTGGGTGAACAGAAAAAAGCTCTGCTTGGTGATCAACGTGGCGATAATTTTTAACGGCAGGCCGGAAACGGCGGAACGGATCGTCGAACCGTATAGCGTCGTGTAATCGAGTTCGCTCGAGAGCAGCGCCGGGATGACGATGCCGCTGCGCATGACGATGAACTGCGGCTCCAACCCTTCGCTGCGGTAGATGCCGGTCTTGATGCCGACGAAGAACGGCGAAAAGTCGACGAGCTTGCCGGGAATGGCGATGCGAATGGTTTCCAGCGTTGGCTGCGCCGCGTTGCTCGGCAGAGCGGTGGCGATGAACCATAGAATTAGCACAATGACGCGTGCGGTCATGGCGTCGATATTAGCAACATTTGCCTGACGATGGAAAGAATTCACGGCGGCACCGACGTGAGAGTCAATAATCCCCCTCGGTCCCACGCTTGTCCAAAATAGAATTCAAAGAAACCTCCGACAAGGAATAAGGTAGAGCGATCAAATTGCCGCTCCAATCGAATCATCAGGGTTGTTTACCCTGTTGCGCGGTGATCACCGACGACGACACGAGCGAGTTGAACAGCGCTTGACAGATGGAGTTCGCCGCGCGCACCCTTGTGGTGGTGAACCGTTGCTATCAGGCGTAAGGGCTGTATGAGCGCTGGAGTAATTGACAGCCAGGAGCTTGCCACGCGCGGCACAGTGCCGAGCGACGCGAAGATTCAGTTGCGTCGCGCCTGTGGCCGGAAACCCTCTGCCGCGGCGTTAATTCGGCTGGTGGGTGCAGCGCCAAACATGAGCGAGAGTTTGTCTTTTTCACCAATATTTCCCATTGGACCGAGAAAATCTTTCGTCGCCTCGCTTTTCCAAAGAGGAGTTATCCAAAGCTTGCGGTTGCTGAAATTGTCAATGGAGTAGTCTAGCCATGTTCATGTCGCTGATAAAAATCATCACCGTCGCGTTGTTTGTTGGCCTTGACAGTACCGCTCAGGCCAAGCCGATCACGCTGGCGTACAACACCAACTCGCTCAACGTGATGCTGCCGCTCCTGGTCGCCCAGGAGCTGGGATTTTTTACCGCTGAAGGTTTTGAAGTCACGCCGGTCTACGTGCGCAGCGGGCCGACGGCGATGGCGGCGATGGTGAGCGGGTCGGCGGATTATTCCATCGTCGGTTCAACCACCGTGGTGCAAGCCATCGCCAAGGGCATTCCCGCCGTGGTGATCGGCAATTTTGTCCGCCACGTCAATTGGATGCTGATGGGCGGTGCCGGCGTGACCAGTCTCAATGCGATCAAAGGCCAGGTGGTCGGCGTGACTTCGGCGGGCGGTATGACCGAGTTTCTCACCGTCGAAGCGTTGGCGCGCCGCGGTCTCAAGCGCGATCGCGATTACCGGATTCATTACGCCGGCAACAGCCCGGCGCGGGTGGCGGCGTTGGAGACAAAGATCATCCAGGCCGCGGCATTTTCGCCGGGCGAGCGCGTGGTGCTTGAACCGAAAGGTTTCTCGTTGCTGATGGACATGGTTCAGGTGATACCGGAATTTCCCTTGAGCATCCTCGCCAGCAGCCGGCGCAAGTTGGAAAGTAATTCGACAGAAGTGGAAATGTTTCTGCGCGCGCTTCATCGCGCCATGGAAGTGATTCGCACCGACAAAGAGCGCGCCGCCGCGGCGGCCTTCAAGAAAACGCCGCGAAGCAAGCTGGCGCGGGAGCGCAAAGCGTTGGACTATCTAGCCGACGATTATTCAATCACCATCACCAAAGAAAACATCCAAGCCTTGATCTACGCCGCCGGCGTCGAAGCCGAAGCGCGCAAACTCGGCGGCGCCGAAAAGTTTTTCGCGGCGGAACCGCAGGCGAAAGCCGCGGCGCGGCGCTAGAATGCGAAGATTCTCGGATTCGGATGTCCTCCCGCAAAGGAGCAAAGGCGCTAAGTTCGGAAAAACATATTTTCGGTTCATAAGATCTTCTTCTTAACGGATTTGCGCCTTCGCGCCCCTTCGACTTTGCTCAGGACATGCTTTGCGGGAGATATTCCTAGTTTCGGTCGCGGTTGGCATCGAAGTCGTTCCCAAGCGAAACGAAACTGTGTTAAGTTCCGGCGAAAAATCAGGAGGCGAATCGTCATGCAGTACATCCGCACGTTGTTCTCAGCACTATTCATTCTAACCTACTTCCTGCCAGCGTCGGTTCTCGCTCAGAGCGCGAGCTTGATCGAAGCGGCGAAAAAGGAAGGCGGCAAAGTTTTTGTCTACGGCTCACTGCAAGACAACAGCATGGAGCCCATCGGCAAGGCGTTTCAGGCCAAGACCGGTCTCGAACTCAACTACTGGCGCGGCACGGCGACCAAGGTGATGGATCGCGCGCTGGTCGAACATCGCGCCGGCAAACCTCTCTACGATGTCGTTCTCACCAGCGACAATGAGATGGAGATATTACAGAAGGAAGGCATCTTGCTGCGCTACGATTCGCCGGCGGGCAAAGCCTTTCCCGTCAACAGTGCTAATCCGGAGCTTGGCCCGGTCTATCGATACGCCATCGTCGGCGTCGTCTACAACAAAGACATCGTCAAGCCGGCCGACGCGCCGAAAACTCTCGAAGATATTTTGAAGCCGCAGTTCAAAGGCAAAATCGCCATGCCCGATCCGACCCAAGACACTTCGACCCTGCGCTGGCTCGAAAGCTTGCACAAAGTCATGGGCAAGGAGCGCGCGGCGAAGTTCACCGCCGATCTGGCCGCGAGCAAACCGTCGATGGTGGAAGCGTTCCTAGTCGCCGCCGACCGCGCCAGCACCGGCGAAGCGTCGTTGGCGATCACATTGCTGATCAACGTCGTAACCTTCGGACAAAAAGGCGCGCCGATGGACTACGTGCGCCTGCCGGCGATGATGGGCAGCAGCCACTACATCACGCTGAGCAAAAAAGCGCCGCACACGAGCGCCGGTAAAGCGTTCATCGATTTTTTCCTCGGCGACGAAAGTATGCGGATCATGGCCAAGAACGGCGAGTCGGTAAACCGCAAAGGCGTCTACCCGCCGATCCCGGAGATCGACAAGGTGAAACTGGTCGACATGGAAGACTTCGACACCAAAGGGTTTGCGGACAAGAAGAAAGAGTATCAGAAGATTTTTATGCGGTAGAAAAAAAAGATGGCTAAATTCGTCGTCATTAGCGTATCGATCCTCTGCGCTATTCTTAATTCGTATCACCCTGCCAGTGCAGCCAAGATGGTTCTCGCCCATGGCGCGCTCAACGCGCGCATCGCGCCGCTGTGGATCGCGCACGAGCAAAAGTTTTTTGTCAAGTACGGCGTTGAATCGACGGTGATTTTGGTGCGGCAGATTCAGATCATGGTCAGCGGGCTGGGCACCGGTGAGATCGATATCGCGTTGAGTTCAGGCAGCACGTTGCTCGGCGCTTCCGCCGGCGGGCTCGACGCGAAGATGGTTGCCGCGCTCAACGGCAGAGTGAATTACGATCTCGTTGCCGCACCGGCGATTAAAACCGCCAAGGATTTGCGCGGCAAGCGTTTTGGCATTCAAGCTTTTGGCGGCGGACTATGGATGGGCGCCATGCTCGGCTTGGAATCGTTAGGTCTCGATCCGCAGCGCGACAATATCAATGTCCTTCAGATCGGCGATCAGTCGGTGATCGCCCAGGCGCTCGAGGCCGGTAGCATCGACGCGGCGGCACTCGACGGTGTCTTCAGCCGCCGGCTCAAACAAAAAGGCTTCACAGTGCTCGCCGAGTTCAGCAACGCCAACATTCCCACCATTGGTCTCGGCCTGATCGCTCGCACCAATACGATTCGCGAGCGCCAAGACGCCGTCGAAGGAATGCTCAAGGGTTTGAGCGAATCGGTGGCGTTTATCCTGAGCCAAAAGTCGAAACCGGCGGTGCTCAAGACGATTATGCAGCATCTACGCATCCACGATCCGGCCACGGCTGAAGAGGGTTATCAGGATCTGGTAACGGGGCTCGACAAAAAACTTTTGCCATCAGTTGACGGCTTGCGTAACACGCAACGGCTGCTCAAGCCGCGCAATCCGAAACTGGAAAACATCAAGGTCGAGGAACTGATCGACGACCGTATTGTGAGGAGGCTGGAGGAGAGTGGATTCCTTGCTCGACTGCAGGCGACGTATGGAATTAAGTGATCTCACTCCAGACGGTCTTCAGCTGATTTTCACAGTCGCGATCTCGTGTCATACGATTCAAAGCATTTGAACCTCGGAGGTGAGCCATGAATCAAAAGAGTTTCAGTTGGATATTGTTCGTTGCATCGCTTTTCGCTGCGTCGGCGGCAGCGCAAACTGCACCGGCGCCATCGCGCAGTTTGCCGATGTTCGAAGTGGACCCGACGTGGCCGAAGGTGCCGGCGAAGTGGAAGCTCGGCGATGTTTCGAGCATCGCCATCGACGCGCAGGGCAATGCGTGGGTGCTGCACCGTCCGCGCACGCTCAAGCCTGATCAGGCAGCGATGGCGGCGCCGCCGATTCTGGTGTTCGATCCGGCCGGCGATTTTATCAAGGCCTGGGGCGGGCCGGGCAGCGGCTATGAATGGATCGAGCGCGAGCATGGCATTCATATCGACTACAAAGGTTTTGTCTGGCTGGGCGGCAATAATTGCCCTGGGCTGAAACCGCCTGGGCTCAAGCCGGTGGCCGACGATCAACTGCTGAAATTCACACCCGACGGCAAGTTCGTGCTGCAAATCGGCGCCAGCAATCAAAGCAAGGGCAACGCCGACACCAAGAATGTGCATCGCGCGGCCGACGTGTGGGTGCATCCGCAAACCAACGAAGCGTTCGTCGCCGACGGCTACGGCAATCACCGTGTCATCGTCTTCGATGCCGACAGCGGCGCGTTCAAGCGCATGTGGGGCGCGTTTAGCAACCCGCCGGTGGATGACGATCATTGCGAGGATGTTCCGAGACCGAACTTCGCGGAGGTTTCGGCGGCGCCGAATTTCACCATCGTGCATGCCATCCGCGTCGCCAACGACGGCTTGGTGTATGTCGCCGATCGCGATAACCGGCGCGTGCAGATGTTCACCAAGGACGGCAAATTCATCAAGCAGCTGGTCAAGACCGCGACACCGTTTGCGCGCAACGTCGCCTTGTCTCATGATCCCGAACAGCAGTTCTTGTACGTCGGCGACGGTAAGGAAATCTCCATTGTCGACCGCAAGACCCTCGACATCGCCGGCAGCATTGCGAGTCCAGGCATGCTCGGCGGCGGCCACCAAATCGCCACCGATGGTAAAGGCAACATTTACGTCGCTGCCACCGCCAATGGGATGCAGAAGCTCATGTTCAAAGGCATGTCTCGTTGACCAGCCGATGATCGGCTTGCGGGCAATCTTGCTGCGAAGTTGTGTGGTGGTATCGAAAACAGACCAATATGTTTGTGAAATGCCAGCGCGGCGAATAATATAGATTTAGTTCAGCTCCTACGGCCGCGACTATGGCCTCGCGAGTGAGCGACAATCTACGAACTAATAGCCTTCATCGCTCGCACAGAGATCTAACGCATGCAAAGCATCTTAGTAACGGGATCATCAGGACTGATTGGCAGCGAGGTTTGCACCTTCTTCGCCAAGCTCGGATATAAAGTCCACGGTATCGATAACAATCAGCGGGCGGTTTTCTTTGGGCCGCAGGGCGACACGCGTTTCAATCAGCAACGGTTGGAGCGCGAGCTTCCGGGCTTCGATCACCACGAACTCGACATGCGCGACCGGCCGGGAATTCTCGACATCGTGGGCAAATTGCGACCGTCGATTATCGTGCACACCGCCGCGCAACCGTCCCACGACCGCGCCGCGGCGATTCCCTTCGACGACTTCGACACCAACGCCGTGGGCACCCTCAACCTGCTCGAAGCGGCGCACCAGAGTTGCCCCGAGAGTCCGTTCATCCATATGAGCACCAACAAAGTCTACGGCGACGCGCCCAATCGCTTGAGGCTTGCCGAACTCGAAACCCGCTGGGATTACGCCGACGAAGAATACGCCAACGGCATCGCCGAAAATTTTACCATCGACGACAGCCTGCATAGTCTATTCGGCGCCAGCAAAGTCGCCGGCGACGTGATGGTCCAGGAGTACGGCCGCTATTTCAATATGCCGACCTGCTGCCTGCGCGGTGGCTGCCTCACCGGTCCCAATCACGCCGGCGTCGAGCTGCACGGCTTTTTAAGTTACTTGATCAAGTGCAATCTCGAAGGGCGCGAGTATCAAGTCTACGGCTACAAAGGCAAGCAAGTGCGCGACAACATTCATAGCCAAGACGTCGCGAGATTTATTTACCAGTTCGCGCAAAAGCCGCGCGCCGGCGAGGTCTACAATATCGGCGGCGGCAAGGCCAACTCGTGCAGCATTCTCGAAGCCTTCGATCTAGTCGCCAAGATCAGCGGCAAAGCGCAGAAATATAAATATCTCGCGCAAAACCGCGTCGGCGATCACATCTGTTACTATAGCGATCTGAGAAAAATGCGCGCCCACTATCCAGAGTGGGATATCACCGTCAATCTCGAACAAACCATCGGCGAGATCGTTGCCGCATGGCGGAACAAACTGCCCCAGTGAAAATCCTTATCACCGGCGCCTGCGGCTTTGTCGGCTCCACGCTGATCCGCGCTTGGCTCGAACAAGGGCGCCATGAAATCATCGGCCTCGACAACTTCATCCGTCCGGGCAGCGAGCTCAATCGGATGGCGCTCAAGCGTGCGGGAGTAAAACTGTTCCATGGCGACGTCCGCTGTCCCGCCGATTTCGAAGTGCTGCCGGCGGTGGACGCGGTGGTCGAAGCGGCGGCCAATCCGAGCGTGCTCGCTGGGGTCGACGGTCAGAGCTCGAGCCGCCAATTGGTCGAGCACAATCTTTTCGGCACCGTCAACGCCCTCGAATACTGCCGCAAACACAGCGCCGCATTCGTACTGCTCAGCACCAGCCGGGTCTATTCCATTCCGCCATTGGCCAACTTGCCGATCCGTGTGCGCGACAATGCTTTCGAACCCGATCTCGAACAAACACTTCCGGCTGGGTTTTCCACCAATGGCGTGAGCGAAAACTTTTCCACCGCCGCGCCGATCTCGCTTTACGGCGCGACCAAACTGGCGAGCGAACAGTTGGCCCTTGAATACGGCATGACCTACGGCTTTCCGGTTTGGATTAACCGCTGTGGCGTGCTCGCTGGCGCCGGACAATTTGGCCGGGCCGATCAGGGGATTTTCGCCTACTGGATCAACATCTGGTTGCGCCGCCGGGCGCTCAGCTACATCGGTTTCGACGGCCAAGGTTATCAAGTGCGCGATTGTCTTCATCCCGGCGATCTGGTCGCGCTGCTCGACAAACAGCTTAGCGCGACCATGAATTCCACCACGCCACGGGTGATCAATCTCAGCGGCGGAAGAGCTTCGGCGATCTCACTGTTGCAATTATCAAACTGGTGCCGAGCTCGGCTTGGCGATCATTCTGTTAGTTCACGGCAGGAATCGCGGCCCTTCGACATTCCCTGGATGGTTCTCGACGCCTCCTTGGCGAAGCAGACTTGGGGTTGGCAGCCGACGCGAGATAAATTTGCCATCTTCGACGAGATTCTCCAGCACGCCGAGCAGCATCCCGAGTGGTTGGAGTTGTCCGAGAGCGTCTGAGCGATGGCGAAGTTATCCACTCCCAATGCCGCGTTGCCGGCGCTGACCAAACTTTCGGTGGTGATCCCGGCGCGCGACGAAGAGGGCTGCATCGCCTCCACGGTGGAGCATTTGCATTTGGAGCTACGGCTGCGCGCCGTGCCGCACGAGATTGTCGTAGTCGACGACGGCAGCACGGATCGGACTTGGGCGATACTTCAAGAATTATCCCGGCGCATTCCTGAGCTGCGCGGCGTGCAAAACAATCACGTCCACGGTTTTGGCCGGGCGGTGATTTGCGGTCTCGACGCCGCCACGGGCGACGCCGTGGCGATCATGATGGCCGACGAGAGCGACGACTGCCGCGACGCGGTGCGTTACTGGGAGACCCTCAACCAAGGTTGGGAATGCGTCTTCGGCAGCCGCTTCGTGCCGGGCGGTGGTACGATCGACTATCCGTGGTTCAAGCTGCGCATGAACCGGATCGTCAATTTATTTATTCGTCTACTCTTCGGCATTCCGCTCAACGACACCACCAACGCGTTCAAGGCTTATCGCAAAACCGTCATCGACGGTTGCCGGCCGCTGTTGGCGCCGCATTTCAATTTGACCGTGGAGATTCCGCTCAAGGCGATGGTGCGCGGTTTCTCGTGGACCGTGATCCCGATCACCTGGCGCAACCGGCGCAGCGGCGAAGCCAAGCTCAGACTCAAAGAGATGGGCAGCCGCTACCTGTTCATCGTCCTCTATGTCTGGCTGGAGAAATATTTTAGCCGCGGCGATTACCGGCGATAGTGCTAAACCAAACGCGGCAAATCCAAGTGAATAATTGTTCAGCACGCTTGATCGTTTTGCTAGTTGCCGTGCTGACACCGGTTTTTTTGGCGCTGTTCTTCATTCACCACTATGGCGTCAACGTGCCGCACTGGGATCAGTGGGAGTTCGTCGCACTGTTGGAAAAAGTTTACGCGGGAAACTTTTCAGCGGCTGATTTGTTTGCCCAGCACAATGAACACCGGCTGATCTTTCCCAAATTGTTCATGCTCCTGCTGGCGGCCGCGTCGGATTACAACACGCTGATCGAAATGTATTTCGGCTGGCTGCTGCTCGTACTCTCCGGCGTGGTCATTTTCAATTCTTATCGGCGCAGTTTCGGCTGGTCGCAGTCGGCAGTGTTGAAATTTCTCCCGGTGCCTTGGCTGTTGTTTAGCTGGTGCCAATACGAAAATCTTTTGTGGGGCTGGCAAGTCACCTTTTTCATGACCGCCTTGGCGGCGGTTTTAACTCACTCTTTGCTCGATTCGAGCCGGGCGTTAGATCGCTATTTTGTCGTGGCGATCTTTTGCGCTATCGTCGCGTCGTTTTCAAACTCCAACGGTCTGTTGGTCTGGCCCATTGGACTGTTGCAGCTCTGGACGGGTCGGAAACCGGAGCGCCTATCGCGCTCCAGCGAATCCGTTTGGATTTTCGCCGCAGCATGCGTTGGCATCCTCTACTTCATTGATTATGCCAAGCCGCAAAGTCATCCAAGCTTGCTCCATGTGTTCACCTCGCCTGGGTCTGTGCTGCGCTATTTTCTCACGGTTCTCGGTAGTCCGTTGGCGGTCAAGCGCGGCATGGCGTTGGGGGTAGGCATCTGGATAGCGGCGCTGGGGATTTCGATCTACATCGTCGAATTTAGAAATGCGGCAAAAATAGCGGTTACTTTTTGGGATGCGCTGATTCTCTTTGCCTTGTTGTCTTGCCTGATGCTGGCGGTGGGAAGAGCGGGATTCGGCGTCGGCCAAGCGCTGGCGTCGCGCTATACCACGTTTACGCTTCTGGGCGTCGTCGGTTTGTATGTAAAGTCGTTGGAGCCGTTTTCGGCGCCGGGAAAATTTCCAATCGTCATCCGGCTAGCTCTGTTGTGTTTGATCGTTCAGGGTCTTGGGGTGGCGCTTTTTCATGGCGCGACGAAGGCCAACGCGATGCGCGCATCCCGCCAAGCTTCGGTCGACTTACTCAGACATTTGGAATCCCAAGCCGACCAGCCGGTGTCGAAGTTCCTCTATCCCAGTCCACAAAGGGTCCGGCAGTTGACGCCCTTTTTACAGAAGCAAAAGTTGAGTGTCTTTAGCCGAGCCGACGCCCTGCGTTAAGGTGCCCGATCTCTGCGTCTATTGTGTTAAAGTTCCATGATGTCAACGGCGGATTTGCCTATCTTTGAAATCGAACCGCGACTGCGCGAAACTTTGACCGCGCACAAGCGTTTGGTGCTCACGGCGCCGACCGGGTCGGGGAAATCGACGCAGGTGCCGCAGATGCTGCTCGACGGCGGTTTGTTGGGCGCTGGGCGGGTGGTGGTGTTGCAGCCGCGCCGATTGCCGACGCGCATGTTGGCGGCGTGGGTGGCGCAGGGGCGCGGTGTGAAACTGGGCGGCGAAGTCGGTTATCAAATGCGCTTCGACACTGTTGTCTCGGCGGCGACGCGTATCTGTTACGTGACCGAAGGCATCTTGCTGCGCCAGATGTTGGCCGATCCCGACTTACGCGGCGTGAGCGCGATCATCTTCGACGAATTTCACGAACGCCATCTGTTCGGCGACATTACGTTGGCGCGGGCGCTGCAGATTCAAGAATCGACGCGCCCCGATCTCATCATCGTCGTCATGTCGGCGACGTTGGATGTTGGCGCGATTGAAAAATACCTGCAACCTTGCGCGTTGTTGTCGTCCGAAGGCCGGGCGTTTCCGGTTGCCATCGAATATTTAGCTAAGCCCGCCGGTGATGGGCCGGTATGGAATCTGGCGGTGCGAGAATTGCAGCGCCTGGTGCGCGAGCAGGCTCACGGCGACGCGCTGATATTCATGCCGGGCGCCTATGAAATCATGCGCACGGTGCAGGCGGCGCGCGATGCGCTCGGTCCGCAGTTCGTGGTGTTTCCGCTCCATGGCGAATTGCCGCCGAACGATCAAGACGCGGCGGTGGCGCGCTACGACAAGCGCAAAGTGGTCGTTGCCACCAACGTGGCGGAAACTTCGCTGACCATCGATGGTGTGCGCTTGGTAATAGACAGCGGCTTGGCGCGCATGGCGCGCTTCGATCCCCATCGCGGCATAAACACTCTGTTAGTCGAAAAAATCAGCCGCGCCGCCGCCGATCAAAGAACCGGTCGCGCCGGCCGCACGGCACCGGGTCTTTGTTTGCGTCTGTGGACCGCCCATGAACAGAACGCGCGTCAGCCGCAAGAAATTTCCGAAGTGAAGCGGCTCGATCTCTCGGAGGTGATTCTCACGCTCAAGGCGAGCGGCGTCGTCGACGTGAAAAGTTTTCGCTGGCTCGAAGCGCCGGACCCGCGCGCCTTGGAACGGGCCGAGACTTTGCTCGCTGATTTGGGCGCCGTCGATAATGCGACGGGCGCGATCAGCGCACTGGGCCGGCGCATGTTGGCATTTCCCGCCCATCCGCGTTACGCGCGCATGCTTTTGGCGGCGCACGAATATGGCTGCGTGCGGCCAGTGGCGTTGATCGCGGCGTTGACTCAAGGACGAGAATTACTCGCGCGCCGGCAAGGCGATCAGGTTGGCGAGCGGCGCGACGAGCTGTTCGATGGCGAGACGGAGTCGGATTTTTTTGTTCTGATGCGCGCCTGGCGCTACGCCGAGCGCAACAATTATCAACTTGAGCGCTGCCGCCAAGTTGGCATTCACGGCCAGGCGGCGCGCCAAGTGGGTCCGCTGTTCGAGCAGTTTTTGCGTATCGCCGCGGCCGAGGGCATGGATACCGGCGACAAGCGTGTTGAGAACACCGCGGTGCAGCGCTGCTTGCTGCTCGGCTTTTCCGATCATCTCGCCAAACGGCTCGACGCCGGCTCGCTGCGCTGCGAGATGGTGCATGGCCGGCGCGGAACATTGGCGCGCGAGAGCGTCGTCAAAGCGCCGCTGTTTATCGCTGCCGAAGTGCGCGAAGTCGAAAGCGGCGGTGGCCGGGAGCGCAATTTGAACGTCGTGCTGCACTCGGCCACGGCGGTCAAAGAGGAATGGCTGCGCGAACTTTTTCCGAGCGACTTTTCGACGACCCGCGCGGTGGTTTACGATTCGACATTACGCCGGGTCGTCGCCCGCGACGAGACGCGCTTTCGCGATTTAATTTTGGCCGACACTTCTTCGAACCATCCACCGGCGCAGGAGTCGGCGCAGATTCTCGCGCGCGAAGTTGCCGCAGGCCGGTTGGTGCTCGACAAGTGGGATGAAGCCGTCGAGCAGTGGATCCTGCGCGTCAATCGCTTGCGCGTATGGATGGCGGAACTCGAATTGCCCGCCATCGGCGACGCGGATCGTAGCGCCATCGTCGAGCATCTCTGCCACGGTGCGTTTAGCTATAATGAAATCAATCAGCGTGCGGTGTTGCCGGCGGTTAAGTCTTGGCTATCGCGCCAGCAGCAAGGTTGGGTCGAAGAGTATGCGCCGGAACACATTCACTTACCGCGCGGCCGCAATGTCAAAGTTGTCTACTCAGCCGACGGGCCGCCGACCATCGCGGCGCGGATTCAAGATTTGTACGATATCAAAGACGGATTGTGGATCGCTCAGCGGCGAGTCGCTCTGCGCATTCAAATTCTCGCGCCGAGCAATCGGCCGGTGCAAGTGACCGAGGACTTGTCCGGGTTTTGGCGCGATACTTATCCGAAACTCAAACAGGAATTACAGCGCAAATATCCGAAACATATTTGGCGCTAAGAATAGCTTATGTTGTGATGCTCAGAGTATCCCCCTTTTTCAAAGGGGGGATTCTCCCCAACAATTTAGATGATCTTATTGAGCGGATACTCGATGATGCCGACGGCGCCGCTTTCGATTAGCTTGGGAATCAGATCGCGCACCTGGCGTTCGTCGATGACGCTTTCCACCGAGAACCACTTGACGCCTTTGAGGCTTGGCGACGGGTAAAGGCTCGCGACGGTGGGCGCGGTGATGCAGGGAATCAGTGCGACGACTTTTTCCAGATCGGCTTCCGGGACGTTGAGCTTGATGCCGACTTTGGCTTCCGCCGCCAGCGCGCCTTGGAGCAGCAGCTTGATCTGTTCCATTTTTGCGCGCTTCCAGGGATCGTTCCAAGCGGCTTTGTTGGCGATCAGCTGCGGGCAGCTCTCCATTAATTCGTGGATGATTTTCAAACCATGGGCGCGGATGGTGGTGCCGGTCTCGGTGACCTCGACGATGGCGTCGACTAAGCCTTCGGCGGCTTTCGCTTCGGTGGCGCCCCAGGAAAACTCCACTTCGACCGCAACATTGCGCTCGGCGAAGTAACGCTTGGTGAAATTCACCATTTCCGTGGCGACCCGTTTGCCTTTGAGATCTTCCAGGGTTTTCACCGGCGAGTCGTGCGGCACGGCGAGCACCCAGCGGGTCGGCCGGAAGCTGACTTTGGAATAAATCATGTCGGTGACGACGATCACGTCGGATTGATTTTCCTGAGTCCAATCCTTGCCGGTGATGCCGGCGTCGAGAGTTCCCGATTCCACGTAGCGTGACATTTCCTGCGGCCGGGCCAGACTGCACCGGAGAGTTTCGTCATCGACGGTGGGAAAGTAGCTGCGGCTCGAACCGGAAATTTTCCAGCCCGATTTTCGAAACAGATCGATAGTCGCTTGCTCCAAACTGCCTTTGGGCAAACCCAGCTTTAGCTCGCTCACTTTTTGTAAACCTCTTTAGGATCGAAAACTCGCTCGCCGATCACATTCCACTCGCTATCGGCGCGCTTGCGGAAAAAGCAGCTGCGGAAGCCTTCATGACAGGCCGCGCCGCCGACCTGATGCACTTGAATCAAGATCGTGTCGTTGTCGCAATCGATGAAAGCGTCTCTGACTTCCTGAAAGTTGCCCGACTCCTCGCCCTTGAACCACGGCCCTTTGCGCGAGCGGCTGTAGTAGTGGGCTTTGCCGGTTTGCTTGGTCTTTTCCCACGACTCTTCGTTCATGTAAGCGACCATCAGCACTTCGCGGGTCTCATGATCCTGGACGATCACGGGAACGAGGCCGTTGCCTTTGGCAAAATCGATTTTCACTGGCTCCATGGGTTTTCCTCGGAACCGTTTAGCTAACATAGTTAGTGGGGGGCTTCAACAAGATGGGAAGGCAATGTTGTAGCAAAGTGATTATGTCAGGGGTTAACGGCAACGTAATTATGTCAGGGTGGAAGGATGACAACCCTGACAATGAAAGACGAGAAACGACTAGACGTAATTCAACGAGTATATCGCAGCGAGATCACCGTGGTTGAGGCCG
>SHYW01000101.1 GCA_009692615.1 Deltaproteobacteria bacterium
CGGCCTCAACCACGGTGATCTCGCTGCGATATACTCGTTGAATTACGTCTAGTCGTTTCTCGTCTTTCATTGTCAGGGTTGTCATCCTTCCACCCTGACATAATTACGTTGCCGTTAACCCCTGACATAATCACTTTGCTACAACAGAAAATTAAATCTTGCTTGCTAGCGCATAATTCGATACATCATTTTCTCAGCTCCAGCGTCTAACGGTACAGACAGCCAAGAAAGGACGTCCAACCGTAATGGAAAAGCCCGACCGGTTTGAAACCACCCTCGGCGATCTGATCGCCGCCGCCAGCGAAGTCGCCTTCGAATACTCCGATAACGAGCAGGACGCCTACTTGGTCGCCCAGGTCGCGCTGGTCGAGATGCTCAAAAAGACCGCGCCATCCCTCGACTTGAACAAGCAGTTCGATATGCTGGCCTCGCCGTCCCAACGGGTTCATTAAGCATTTTCCACTAGGCCGAGGTCGCCTTCTCGCGCCTTCGGCTTTTCACTCCATTTCTCGGGAACTTTCCTTCCCGTCAGTTCGTTTTGCATTTGGATCGTTTTGCTGCGGCTCAGCTGAATTGAGTTGCAACCAATGCGTTCTTCGCTGCATCTAATCAATGTCTTCACGTCGGCTGACGATTTGAAAGGAGTTTTATCATGGTTCGTTTCGCCGCGTTTGCGCTCGGATTGGCTCTAGCATTATCGACCTGGGCAGTCTGGCCCCAAGCGGGTGTCGCTGTCAGCAATGGCGCCAGCGCGCCGGAGATTGCCGGCGAGAATTGGCTCAACAGCAAGCCGTTGACCATCGCCGATCTCAAAGGGCGCGTCGTTCTAGTCGACTTTTGGACCTATGGCTGAATCAACTGCCGAAATATTATCCCGCAGTTGCGGGGTTGGCATGACAAGTATGAGCAAGCTGGATTGACCATCGTCGGAGTCCATTCGCCTGAATTTCCCTGGGAGAAGTCTTTAGAGAACGTCAAAGACGCCACCAGCCGGCTGGGCATCAAGTTTCCGGTGGTACAAGACAACGGCTACGACATTTGGAACCGCTTCGGCGTGCGCGCCTGGCCGACCATCGTCGCTGTCGACCGCAAAGGAGTTATCCGCTACAGTCATATCGGCGAAGGCGCCTACGACAAAACCGAAGCAGTGCTGAAACAATTGCTCGCGGAAAAACGTTGACAGGCAAACTTTTCTTAGCGACCCTACGTAGAACATAGCAAGGAGCGCGAAACATGCTGATCAAGAAAGCCGCCGACATCAAGGCCAGCGAAATTACCGCAAAGGAACTATTTTTGAACCGACGCCAGTTCATCGCCTCGGCGGCCGGCGCCAGCTTGGCATTGGCGGGTGGCGAGTTAATCTCACCTTCACCAGCCCAAGCGCTTGAAAAGCTGCCCAACGTTAAGAAGAGTAGCTACACGGTCAACGAAAAGATAAACTCACTCAAAGACATCACATCGTATAATAATTTCTACGAGCTCGGCACGGAAAAAGAACAGCCCGCGGAGAACGCCAAGTATCTCACCACCAAAGGCTGGACCGTGGAGGTGGAAGGCGAAGTGAAGAAAGCCAAGACCATCGCCATCGAAGACATCATGAAGCTGGCGCCCCTCGAAGAGCGTGTCTATCGCCTGCGTTGCGTCGAAGCTTGGTCGATGGTGATCCCGTGGGTCGGCTTTCCGCTCAGCGCGTTGATCAATCAAGTCGAGCCGACCAACAACGCCAAATATATTCAGTTCGTCACCCTGGTCGATCCCAAACGTATGCCCGGACAGAAGCCGAGCTTGTTCGGCAACGCACTCGAATGGCCCTATGTCGAAGGCTTGCGCATGGACGAGGCGATGCATCCGCTGACGATCCTGTCGGTCGGCCTATACGGCGAAGTGTTGCCGGCGCAAAACGGCGCGCCGCTGCGCTTGGTCGTGCCCTGGAAGTACGGCTTCAAAAGCATCAAGTCGATCGTCAAAGTGCGCTTCGTCGAAAAACAGCCCACGAACACATGGAACGTCATGCAGCCGCAAGAATACGGTTTCTATTCGAATGTAAATCCCGAAGTCGATCATCCGCGTTGGAGCCAAGCCACCGAGCGGCGCATCGGCGAGTTCTCGCGCCGAAAAACTCTACCGTTCAATGGCTACGCCGACCAAGTCGCGAGCATGTACAAAGGAATGGATCTGAAGAAATTCTATTAAGGCATAAGGCAGATTGCAGAATGCAAAATGGATAATTTCGGATCGAACCATTTTGCATTATGCATTCTGCAATATTCATTCTGCAATGAAACTTTATTTCCTCAAACCCGCGGCTTTCGCACTCTGTCTCGTGCCGGCGGCTCAACTCGCCTACCGCTTTTACACTGACGATCTCGGCGCCAACCCCATCGACTTCATCACCCGCTTCACCGGTTCCTGGGCGCTAATTATTTTATTGACGAGCTTGGCGGTGACGCCGCTGCGCCAGCTGACCGGCTGGAACGAGCTGGTGAAATATCGCCGCATGCTCGGTCTGTTTGCGTTTTTTTATGCCTCGGCGCATTTCTCGACCTACTTGGTTCTCGATCACTATTTCGATTGGCCGCGCATCATCAAAGATATCTTGAAACGTCCCTATGTCACCGCCGGCTTCACGGCGTTGGTGATCATGATCCCGTTGGCGATCACGTCCAGCGCGGCGATGATCCGGCGCCTCGGCAAGCGCTGGCAGCAACTGCACCGCTTGGTTTATCTCGCCGCCATCGCCGGCGTCGTGCATTTTTACTGGTTGGTGAAATCCGATATTCGCCGGCCGCTGCAATATGGCTTCGTGCTCGCGCTTTTGCTCGGCTACCGGCTGTGGAAAAAAGCGCCGCGCTTGGCCGCCCGTCAAGCGCTCAAATCATCGACGGCAGCCAATCGCGACAAGCGATCCGTAACGGTCGGGTAGCATTCTATATGAATGACTGCCCGATTTTTTTGCCGATCAACTTAATCCGTTCCGTCGTGATCACTAAGACGATCGACCTGCGACGAGTTTTTTCGCCGTCGAATTGAACTTCGGGACAATTCAATCCTGGGGTCATCTCATCTGTACACTTTGTCCGCCCGCACCAGCACATTCGGTGGGATCGTGACTCCAATCTGATTCGCAGTCTGGAGATTGACGGCGAACTCGAACCTCATCGGCTGCTCGATAGGAACCTCGCTCGGCTTGGTGCCTTTAAGAATCTTGTCGACGTGGCGCAGGACTATCTGGAGGGTCTCCAACTGGTTCGGACCGTAGGCCATGAGACCACCAGCATCCGTATAAGATGAATTCTCGTACATTGCCGGCAACCGACTCTTTGTCGCCAATTCCAATAGGTGCGTCCGATTGAGAACAGTCAATGCGTCGGTGATGACAAACAGCGCATCCGGCCGCTTGCGGGTCATCTCGGAGAAGGCGCTGTCCAAGTCCTTGGGTTCACGGACCGCCAACGCATGCACGGTTATCCGCAATCCCTGCGCCGCGCGTTCTAGCTCGCCGAATTTAAGGGTCATGCCACGATCCGCGGAATTCCAGAGCACCGCCACGCTGGCCATCTTGGGAAAGGCTTCCTTCAACAAATCGATACGTTTACCACTTAGCTCGGTTTCGAAAGCGCTCACTCCGGTAATGTTTCCACTGGGCCAGGCGAAGCTAGCGACCAGTCCGGTGGCCACCGGATCGCCGGCTCCCGAAATGACGATGGGAATAGTCGAGGTCGCCTGCTTGGCGGCGAAAGCAGCCGGGAACGTCAACGCTATAATCACGTCTAAGGGGAGGCGGGCGAGTTCGGCGGCTAGTTCGGGAAGGCGCTCCATCTGTCCACTTACAGAACGACGCTCAAAAGTGACGTTCTAACCTTCCACATAGCCCAATTTATGCAAGCCTTGCTCGATAGATGCAGGGGAAGACGGTGGCGCCAAAGACACACCCGTCAACAAACCGATCCGAAAAGTTTTCTTGGCCTGCTGCGCGTTCGCGACAACAGCAATTGCAAGAAATAACCCGGCAACCAAAAATAACGACCAGCCAGATTTCTTCATTGTGGACCTCCGCTTACAAAAGTTATTTAGCACGAATATGGAAGTCTAGCTAAGCATTATTACGACAGAACGAGAAACGGATTCTTCGAGGGCGAACAAGGCTCATTGCGACGTATGATTAAACTGTCATATCGTCGCGAGTTTACGCTAAAGAGGTCGCTGGACATTACCAACATGGCGCGGACGATGTCTACGCATCGATTTGACGCATCACCCTACCCTCCGCTGGAAGCCCCCAGGCCAATCCAATGGTTGACACTAGACGAATTTATCCGATACTTGGCGCTTATGGCGGCACAATTCGTTTCGGTCAAACACGCGTTCAACTTACCGGTGGGCAGTGAAATCACTTTGCGCGGTTGGGCGCGCTCCCGGCGCGACTCGAAGAGTGTGACGTTCGTCGAATTGAACGACGGCTCGCGCTTCAAAAGCATGCAGCTGGTCGTCGATGCCGGAATCGTTGCCGACGACACGCTCAAGCAAATCACCACCGGCAGCAGCTTGGCGGCGACCGGCGTGCTCGTCGAGTCTCCGGCCAAAGGGCAGGCGGTTGAATTGAAAGTTGCGGCGATTGAAATCTACGGCAGCGCCGATGCGGCCACTTATCCGTTGCAAAAAAAAGGCCACACGCTGGAATTCCTGCGCGAGATTTCCCACCTGCGCGTGCGCAGCAACACTTTCGGCGCCGCCTTCCGCGTGCGCAACGCGCTGACCCACGCGATCCACAGTTTTTTTCAGGAACGCGACTTTCTCTACGTCCAGACGCCGATCATCACCACTTCGGACTGCGAAGGCGCCGGGCAAATGTTCGGCGTCACGACGCTAAATTTGCAGCAGCCGCCGCGCACTGCCGACGGCAAAATCGACTGGCAGCAAGATTTTTTCGGCAAGCCGGCGTTTCTCACCGTCAGCGGCCAACTCGAAGGCGAAATCTTCGCGTTAGCGTTCTCGAAAGTTTACACCTTCGGCCCGACCTTCCGCGCCGAGAACAGCAACACACCGCGCCACTTGGCGGAATTCTGGATGATCGAACCGGAGATGGCCTTCTATCAGCTCGAAGACGACATGCAGTTGGCCGAGGAGTTTTTGCAATACATCATCCGCTACGTGCTCGAACATTGCCGCGAGGATTTAGAATTCTTCAATCAGTTCATCGAGAAGTCGGTGTTGGAAACCCTCGAGCATGTCGCCCAGTCGAAGTTCGGCCATATCACCTACACCGAGGCGGTGAACGAATTGCAGAAGTCCGGGAGAACTTGGGAGTTTCCCGTCGAGTGGGGCTGCGACCTGCAGACCGAGCATGAAAGATTTCTCTCCGAAGAGATTTTCAAAAAGCCGGTGATCGTCACCGACTATCCGAAAGACATCAAAGCCTTTTACATGCGCGTCAACGACGACGGTAAAACCGTTCGCGCCATGGACGTGCTGGTGCCGCGGGTCGGCGAGATCATCGGCGGCAGCCAGCGTGAAGAGCGCCACGATGTCTTAACCGAGCGGCTGCGCGCCAGCGGCTTGGACGAAAAACCCTACTGGTGGTACCTCGACCTGCGCCGCTACGGTTCCGTCCCCCACGCCGGCTTTGGCTTGGGCCTCGAACGCATGATGATGTATCTCACGGGGCTAAAAAATATCCGCGACGTGATCCCGTTCCCGCGCACGCCGGGGAATGCAGATTTCTAGTGTCACCTCGGCGCTCGATGCACAGATTCAATCTCACCACGAAGGCACGAAGACCACGAAGTTCGGAATAAAATGTTCCGAAACCTTCGTGTCCGTAGCCTGTGGTGAGCCTTGTCGAACCATGCCTTCATGTTAGAACCTATCCTGACAAGACTACGCGACTTTTCACTATGGCACCTGCCCTTTCTCTCAACCCCACCGCGCGCGGCTTGATCACGCTCTACAGCAGCACGATGCTGGCCGGCATGTGGGCGATGATGGTGCCGACCATCCCCGTGTTGGCGGCGCATTTTCAAATTTCTCCCGGCACCGCCGCACAGCTGATCACCGCGCTCTCCGTCGGCCGCTTCGCCGGCATGCCGATCAGCGGCTTTCTGCTCGACAAGTTCGGCGCGCGCACGGCGCTCATCGCCGGGCCAACTATCGCTTGCACTGCCGCCCTCGTCGCCGCGCTGATGCCGTGGTTCTCATTAATTTTAATTCCCGTTTTCTTCATCGGCGTCGCCGACAGCATCTGGGTGATCGCGCGGGAAATCGCCGGCGTCGACTTAGTACGCGCCGACCAGCGTGGCCGCTTGCTCAGCGGCTTTCACGGCGTCAACTATCTCGGACTCGCCTTCGGCCCGCTACTCGGCGGACTGCTCACCGAACGCTTCGGCTTCCGCGCCGTCTTTATCGCCTACGCCGCTTGCGCGGCGGCATCGGTGCTGCTCGGCTGGACAGTGGAAAGCCGTTATCACGCCGACGCATCGCGGCAAAAAACCGACAGCGTCAATGGATGGAATCTTGCCGCCGTCAAGCAACGCCTCGGCGCCATCGAAGATTTATACTATCAAATCGATCCTCAGCTGCGTGCGACATACATCGTCCTCGTGCTCGCGACCTTCACCAGCTTCGCGCACCGCGTGACCACGCAAAGCATCGTGCCGATATTCGCCAGCACCATGCTTGGCATGACGCCCAAAGAGATCGGCATGCTGTTCACCATCTCGGGACTGTCGGTGTTCGTAATGATCCTGCCCGCCGGTTTCGTCATCGACAAAGTCGGCCGCAAGTGGGCCACCGTGCCGAGCACCGGCATTCCCGCCATCGCCTTTTTGCTGATTCCATTTGCCAATTCTTTTTGGCATTTGGCAATTTTGCTTTCCTTCTTGGGCGTAGCCAACGGCCTGTCGCTGGGCTCGCTGGCAACGTCAACTTACGATGTCGTTCCGCCGAGCGCCCGCGGTCGGCTCCAAGCGGCGCGCCGAACCATCGCCGAGATCGGCGGCATCAGCGCGCCGTTGTTCGGCGGCCTGCTCGCCGATAAATTCAATCCCGGCGTCCCGTTCCTCGCCTACGCGCCGCTGCTGATCCTGTCGGCGATTCTGCTCGCGGTGGTCGCCCGCGAAACGATTCCGAAGTAATTTGTTTTGCTCGTCATGCCAGCGTAGGCCGGCATCCAGACTTAGACCTCGAATTGCGAGCTGCGAAGCGCTCCGGATAAGCTCGCAACGACCGCCATTGAACTCCGATAGATTTCCGCCGAATTTAATCTATAATGACGCCATCTAAATTTGAGTTGAAGATTTATGCAATACCAAACCGACGACCTAAGAATTAAGGAGATCAAAGAACTCCAACCGCCGGCAAAACTGTTGGGCGATTTCCCCAACGGTGAAAAAGCCGCCCGGACGGTTTTTGAAACGCGCCAGGCGATTCATCGCATTCTCCACGGCGCCGACGATCGGTTGCTGGTGATCATGGGGCCGTGCTCGATCCACGAGGTCAAAGCGGCGAAAGAATATGCCGCGCGGTTGAAGGAAGCCAAAGAACGCGCCGCCGCCGATTTGCTGATCATGATGCGCGTCTACTTCGAGAAGCCGCGCACCACGGTGGGCTGGAAAGGGTTGATCAACGATCCCAACCTCGACGGCAGCTTCCAGATCAACGAAGGGCTGCGCGTCGGCCGGCAATTACTTCTCGAACTCAACGACAGCGGCATGCCCGCGGGTTGCGAATTTCTCGACATGATCACGCCGCAGTATATTGCCGACTTAGTTTCCTGGGGCGCCATCGGCGCGCGCACCACGGAAAGCCAAGTGCATCGCGAACTCGCCTCCGGCCTCTCCTGTCCGGTGGGATTTAAAAACGGCACCGATGGCAACGTGCGCATCGCCATGGACGCCATCCGCGCCGCCCAGGCGCCGCATCATTTTTTATCGGTCACCAAAGACGGCCACTCGGCCATCGTGTCGACCTTAGGCAACGAAGACTGCCACATGATTTTGCGCGGCGGCAAAGTGCCCAACTATGACGCGGCCAATGTCGACGCGGCGGCGAAAAGCCTCGCCGAATCCGGCATCGCCGCGCGCATCATGATCGACTGCAGCCACGGCAACAGCGGCAAGGAGCCGGCCAAACAAGTCGGCGTCGGCCAAAACGTCGCCGCACAAATCGCCGCCGGCGATGCACGCATCTTCGGCGTCATGATCGAAAGCCATTTGAAAGCCGGCCGCCAAGATCTCATCCCCGGAAAAGCGTTGGTCTACGGCCAAAGCATCACCGACGCCTGCGTCGGCTGGGAAGATAGCCGGGCCTTGATCGACACCTTCGCCGACGCCGTGCGTCAACGCCGGCTCAAGGCCGCCGACAATAGCGAAGCGGAATGATTGAAGCCAAACAAGGTAGAATGAATTATTGAACAACAACGCAGCAATGACTTTCCGAAATTATCCATTCTTCATTCTGCACTTTGCACGATGACTTGACCGATCCTTAACTCTCCGCATTTCGCAGCCACGCAACTTCATGTTCAAAAAACTCTCCGGCCTCTATTACGGCTGGCACATGGTCGGCGCTTCCGCCGCCGTGCGTCTGCTCGGCGCCGGACTGCATAGTTACGGCTTCACGGTTTTTTTTCTGCCGCTCAGTCAAGAATTGCATTTAAGCCGCACCGCGACATCCTTCGCGTTCTCATTGGCCCGCGCCGAAGGCGCCATCGAAGGGCCGATCATCGGCCATCTGCTCGACCGTTATGGGCCGCGGCCGGTGATGCTCGTTGCGGTTTCGCTGATGGGCATCGGCTATCTACTGCTCTCACAAGTCCAGAGCTATTGGAGTTTCGTTCTGGTCTACACCGTGCTGATCTCGTTCACTCACGCGGGCGGTTTCATGCACGCGCCGATGACCTTGATCAATACTTGGTTCATCCGCTGGCGCGCCCGCGCCATGACCGTCAACAGCGCCGCCTACGGCCTCGGCGGTGTATTGATCGCGCCGGTGCTGAGCATGATCGTGCACAGTTGGGGCTGGCGCTGGGGCGCGGCGTTCGCGGGAATTACGTTTCTCACCATCGGCATCCCGCTCTGTCTAACCATTCGCCGCTCTCCTGAGGGCATGGGCTTACTGCCCGACGGCGAAAGCCAACAAGCCTTCGAAGTGCGCACCGGCGACGCGCAGGCGAAGAGCGAAGTCGAGATCACGCCGCGCCAAGCGATGCGCTCCTTCGCCTTCTGGGCCTTGGTCTTCGGCGCCGGCGTGCGCAACGCGTCCTATCACGCGATTTCGACTCACTTCATCCCGATGATGATCTGGAAAGGCATGAGCCCGCAGCAGGCAACGTTTCTATTGAGCGCCTTCGCGTTTCTCGGATTCACTTCGACGGTCATGCTGGGTTGGCTCGCCGACTCGATGAACAAGCCGCGGATGATCTCGGCGATCTTATTTCTCGCCGGCGGATCGATCCTGCTGCCGATCTTCGGCACTTCCATGGCGTCGCTGTTACTTTTCACTTTGCTATTTACCACCGTAGAAGCGACCTACCCAGTCGCCTGGGCGATGGTCGGCGATATCTTCGGCCGCAAACACTTCGCCAAGATTCGCGGCTACATGAGCATGTTCTACGTCTGGGGCAGCGTCGCCGGCCCGGTCATCACCGGCGCTATCTGGGACCGCTGGCACACCTACGAGCCGATGTTTTGGGGCCTAGTAGTGATGTTTTGTCTGTCCGGAATTTTTTACAGCCTGCTCGGCAAATCTTGGGTGCGGCCGAGGGCGGTTTGATGATAATTCTATTTTGCGTTTTTTGCGGTTAACTTCCCCAATTCAGAATCTTATCTTCACACCGCTTGCACCGACAACCAAATAGTTTCCGCGCTGGTCTGCGCGACGCGATGTTTGACATGGCGCGCAAGGGTTAACCAGTCGCCGACCTTCAACTCTACGAGCTCGCCATCGGCGAACTCCAAAGTCGCGCTGCCGCGCAAGATGATCACCCATTCGTCCTCGGCCTGATCGTACCAGAAACCAGGCGGGCTGCTGTGAGCAAGCGAGACGATGCGCGAAATCTTGACGTTGGCGTTCTCGAACAGTGTCAAAAAATCTTCGCCGTTGGTACCGGCGGAAAAATTGGCAAACAGGTTTTTTACCGTAACTGTCATCGTGCACCTATAACTGCGCCCGCCGAATCGCCGGCACGTCGACGATGCGCCGTTGGCGCGCTGGCGGCGGATTTTCCACGGCGCTGACCATCGCCGCGACGAACTGTTCGATGGTGACCAAGCCCAAGCGTTCAGCGCTGGCGCGGGTGAACGGGATGGCCTCGGCAAGTTTGTACAGCGGCTGAATTAATTTTGGCCACCAACGGCCGGGACCGACCACGTACCACGGACGCAGGATGCTGGCGGTCAACTCCGCTTCGCGAATCATCGTCTCGCCCAAGGAACGCACCCAAAGATAGTGCGCCATGATCGGCGCCGGCTGCGCCACGCTGACGTAAACCAGATGAGCGATGCCGACGCGCTTGGCCGCGCCCACCGTGCATCGGATCGACATCAGATCGACGCGATCGAACTGATCCGCCTTGCTCGGACTCGGATGAGGCGTGCCGACCAGATGAATCACGCTATCGCGAGGACGCAACGCACTGGCGATGGAATCGAGATCGAGCGCGTCGCCAATCACCGCCGCCACTCCCGCCGGCACGCGAGAAGCCGAAACCGCTCGCGTGAGCACGCGCACGCGATGGCCGCGCCCGATCAGCAGCGGAATCAGATGCTGGCCGATGTAGCCGGTGCCGCCGGTGATGAGAATATCGAGGGGTGTTGTCATGATGTCCAATCGTTTCCGAACCGCTCCGAGTATACCGATAGACCTGTAGCGACGCGAACCATCGCAGCTGCTATTGAATAGCGCAAGCTACAACATCTCCCACCAAACACATCCAAGTTATTGCCCCGTAGGGGCAAGGCGTGCCTTGCCCTTCCCCGTCGTCGGGGATACCGACGACACCGCTATGACGGATTGAATCAGATTCCGACTCAATCGACGCTACTGACGCGATTGACGCCCGCCGCTTGTTCAATTTCATCGCCTGTTGTACTGCTGCAAAGAACACACGACACCCTTTTCAACATGCTCAACAAACTCTCCGGACTCTTCTACGGCTGGCGCATGGTGGCACTCTCGGCCGGGCTGCGCGCGCTCGGCAGCGGCTTGCACAGCTTCGGCTTTACGATTTTCTTTTTGCCGCTCAGCCAAGATCTCCACTTGAGCCGCACCGCCACCTCGTTGGCATTTTCTCTAGCGCGCGCCGAAGGCGCCATCGAAGGACCGCTGCTCGGCCATATCATCGACCGCCACGGCCCCAAACCGGTAATGCTCGCCGCGGTATTACTGATGGGCACGGGTTACTTGCTACTGTCGCAGGTCGACGGCTACGCGATGTTTCTCGTCATCTACCTCGGCATGATTTCATTAGCCCACGCCGGCGGCTTCATGCACGCTCCGATCGTTTTGGTCAACAGCTGGTTCATCCGCCAGCGTGCCCGCGCCATTACGCTCAATAGCGCGGCGTTCAGCTTGGGCGGCGTGCTGATCGCGCCCCTGTTGAGCGCCATCGTCTTGTCATGGGGCTGGCGCTGGGGCGCGGCCTTTTCCGGCGTGATGTTTTTCTTGATCGGCATCCCGTTGTGCGCGGCGATCCGGCGCTCGCCGGAAAGCATGGGACTGCTGCCCGACGGCGACGGTGAAAATTCTCGCGATCAGAGCAACCCAAACAGCAAGAGCATAAAATTGCGCGGCGATGTCGATGTCACGCTGCACGAGGCGTTTCGCTCCTTCACTTTCTGGACGCTGGTGTTCGGCAACGCCGTGCGCAACATGGCCTACCACGGCATCTCCACCCACTTCGTGCCGATGATGGTGTGGAAAGGCGCGAGCCAGACTCAAGCCGCCTTCTTGCTAAGCTCCTTCGCCCTTCTCGGCTTGATCTTCACCCTCGGCTTCGGCTGGTTCGCCGACCGCGTCAACAAACCGCGCCTGGTATCGACGATTCTTTTCATCGCCGCCGCCGGCATGTTATTGCCCTTGTTCGGCAGCTCCATGTGGATACTTTGGCTGTTCACCGCGCTGTTCACCTGCGTCGAAGCCACCTACGCCGTCGGCTGGGCGGTGGTCGGCGATTTTTTCGGCCGCAAGCACTTCGCCAAGATTCGTGGCTACATGAGTTTTTTCTACATGTGGGGCGGCGTCGCCGGTCCGGTCATCGCCGGCGCGATCTTCGACCGCTGGCAGACCTATGAGCCGCTGCTCTGGGGTTTGATCGGCCTCTTCACTATAGCCGGAATGACGTTCCGCATGCTCAGTAAGAAATGGGAAATGCTGCGCGAAGGATGATGCTGGAAATTAATTGTTGCTCGGCGCGGCGCGAATCGTCAACAGCGAAACTTCCGGCGGCACCAGAAAGCGCAGCGGAATAATACTCGTGCCCAAACCCGAACTGACGAACAGATGCCGGCCGTTTTCGACGACGTGACCGATGGCGTAGCGCTGGTCGTACTTCGACGGCACAATCGGCCGGCCCAGCAGTGGCAGATAAACTTGGCCGCCGTGAGTGTGCGCGGCAATCATCAAATCGACCGGCGAAGTAATTTCAGCAAAAGCATCGGGATTATGGGTCAGCGCGAGTGTCGGTAGGCCCGCCAAATTTGTTTCTAACGCCGCGCGATACTGCCGCGCACCTTCCCAGTAGTCGCTCAAACCGACGAGCCGAAACGCACAGCGATCCCGTTTAAGCGCAGCCAGCGAATCTTCAAGGACGGGAATACCCACCGACTCGAGGTCGCGCCGAATCCGCGGCGCATCTTCCCACCAGTCATGATTGCCCAACACCGCGAACACCCCGAGCGGCGCGGCGAGCCGGCTCAAGCCCTTGGCGATTTCTTCCGATGAAACTTTCGACCCGCCGATGACATTATGAATCACATAGTCGCCAGCGAGCAAAATCAAATCCGGCTTCGCCTTGAGTGTAAGATCGACGATCCGCGCCAATTTATCCAAGCCATTGAACGGCGAGCCGACATGAAGATCGGCCAGCACCGCGATGCGCAGGCCATCGCACGCGGCTGGCCAATGGGGCAGATGAATTCCGTGATTCTCGTTGCGCAGACTGGCAGGTTCGAGCCAGAAACCCCACAGCGCAAAACCCGCAACGCATAGCGAAGCGGCACCGACAAACTTTCGCGCATTCGAACCAAGCATTGATTTGGAATCTACTACAGTGTTTCAGGCTGTTGGAGCTTCACTTCTAATCCGTCATACCGGCGAAGGCCGGAATCCAGTTTTTTTTCGGCACTGCACCAAAAGTGAAGATGGATGCCGGCCGGAGTTTATCCTGAGCTTAGTCGAAGGGCCGGCATGACCAAACTTTTCTTCGCCTAAAGCATGTCCTGAGTACCGACGAAGGGGGCGAGGGATTTCAACCAATCCCGAAAGGGACATCGAATTCCTGTTTCATAAAGCTCCGATCGCCTGGGCAGCGCCGCGGCTGTCTGTACGAGCGCTTCCGTATCGCGTAGCGAAGTTAAACTCAAGGCAAGTGTCAGCGATGGAGTTGAATCATTACTTCTAATTCCGATCAGCCTTAGCGTTGTGAATTACCAACGTCCCAACGGCTCGCGCGCACCACGCCAGCCTTTTCGAGTTCACCGATCTCGCCGTCGTTACAGCCAATGCTCTGAAGAACTTCGACAGTATGCTCGCCTAACACCGGCGCGAAGCGGCGAAAGGTCGGCGGCGTGTCGGACAAGCGGAACGGCGACGACAGTTGCCGGACCTTTCCTTCGAGCGGATGGTCTAGTTCCAAAACCATGCCGCGCTCCCGCGCGTACGGACCTTCGAGCACTTCGTCGAATTCGAGCAGCGGCACCACGGAAATATCCTTGGGAATCAGCGCCAGCCACTCGTCGCGCGTTTTGCTCAGCATGTGCGCTTTCACTTTGCGGATCGTGTCCGGGTTTCCCGACGGCACCGTGTCGCGCATTTCAGGCAAGCCGACGGCGTCGCAGAACGGCTTCCAGAAATGCGCCTGCGCGAATGCCGCGTTGCTGATGTATTTGCCGTCCTTGCATTTCAAGTTGCCGATGCTTGGAAAACCGCGCTTGCGCACGATCTTCTTGCGGAAATAGTCGGGCACATTGGCATTGACGAACGCCGTGCCTCCTTCCAAAAGTGCGATATCAACTTGCTGTCCACGTCCGGTTTGTTCCCGCGCGAAGAGCGCCGATTGAATCGAGATCACCGCTAACGCAGCTGAATAGGCATCCACGGGCTGCCAAAGCATATCTCCAGGCTCGCCGTCCTGCCCGGTCATTAACGCGCTCACTCCCGACATTCCCTGCGCGTTGCGCTCGTTGCCCGGCCATTCGGTAAAACTATTGCCGACGCCGTAACCGCTCAGCGTCGCGTAGATCAAGCGCGGGTTGATCTTGCTCAGCGTCTCGTAATCCGCGCCCAAGCGCTTGTAAACACCGAGACGAAACGAACCGAAGAATACATCCGCGTCCGCCACCAAGCGATGGAAAATCTTTTGCCCTTCCGGCTTCTGCAGATTGATCGCGATGCTGCGCTTGTTGCGGTGCGTGTGGTCCCAGGCATTGGCCCGCGCCTCGCGCTCTTGCGCTTCCCGATTTACAGAAATGTTGTCCCGCGATGCCCGGGCTGCCTGTTGATCGCGGTAGGCGCTGCGGTCGGCGACATCCTCGATTTTCAAAACATCCATGCCGAGATCGGCAAGCATCCACGTCGCCATGGGACCAGGCACGAGCCGGGTCAGATCGAGCATGCGAAAACGTTCTAGCGGCAGCGTCATCTGGTTGTCTCCTTATTCTATCGTCCACTTAGCTTTTACATCGCCGCGCAGAGCTAAATCGACGAATATAATTCTCAGAATCTCGCGAGCCTATTCCCAAAAGTCCCCTCGCCCATTCCGATGGGAGAGGGCTAGGGTGAGGGAAATTCAATTGCGATCCAGCGCGTTCATTATGCCTTCAGCCGGTCCGGCGCGTCATCGCCCGGCGTGATATCGAACGCGTTGGCGGTGCAACAGGTCATCGAGAACGCGCCGACCCGGGCAACCAGAGCGACCAGCTCTTCAGTGCTAAAACATGCTTCGGCGGCGGCATAGGTTGCAGCGCTGAGTCTCTTGTCGGCGAGCAGTTCGTTGGCGATCTCATGCGCCAGCAGTTCGCGCTTGCTACTGCTCGGCAGCGCGGCGCGGGCGTTGATGGCGTCGATCTCTTGCTGCGTGAGTCCAACTTTTAGACCGTTGCGGCTCTGCGCCGCCCACGGGTAATTGGCGTTCCAGAAGCGCGCCACGGTCAAGGTGGCGATCTGCTGTTCGCGTGGCGACAGCGTGCTATCGGCGATACAGTCAGCTGTGTTCTGGACGCACTGCATCAGTTTGGGATTACGAATATACGCCCAGAACGGCCCACCGTACGGCTTACCGTTGGCCTTGGACGCTTCGATCACCGCGCGCTGTTCGTCGTTCATGTCGTCGGTCTTTAGAATGGCAATGCGTGTCATTGGAATATCTCCCTATATCTCTGCAGCCGAGCAAACCGATTCACGGCAGATCGATCGTGACCTCCGCCAGAAACGAGATGGCGGGGCCAACGTTCAAGCTGCCCGCGTTTCAAATACTTACTTTCCCTGGATGCCAGTCATAACTGTCGGCACTATAGGCATCCGCCGGCATCAGCGTGGTCAGTCCGCGCTTGGCGAGTTCGCCTTCGAACTTCTCACGGATCCACGGATCTTCTTTGATGTATTCGATCATGTCTTTGTCGCGATCCTGGACCTTTTCCGCATGGCCGCGGAACTGCCGCGGCGGGTGCAGCGCGAGATAGCGCGCCGGCGTGCCGCCGGCGTTGAAGTGCTGGTGAAACCATTTGTCCGGCGGCACGAACATGCTGCCCTCGTGCCAGGGCGCGACGATTTTTTCTTTGCCTTCTTCCCAGAGCACCGAGTAACCTTCGCCGGCTGGAATCACGATGACGCGGCCCGGACCGTGACGATGCGCTTTCTTGTACGTGCGCGTCGGAAACACCGACATATGGCAAGACATTTCCGAGCTGGGAAACATGATGATCACGCTCATGCCGCCGCGACGGTTGGTCGTGAGCTTGTCCCAGGCGGCCATGTCGGGGAAAAAATTGCCGTGCCAGTAGACGCGACTGCTTCCCCAGGCAAGTTCTGAATCGCCGTTTTCAACCAGCTTAGCTTGGGAATACATTTCGCTTTCTTGGACGGAAGCGGCGACCGTCTGATACGGATTGTTAAAAAAGAATTGCGGGTCGGTGACCAGCGAGGTGGCAAGGGGGAAATAGCTGTAGCGCAATAATCGCACCGGCTTGTCGCCGCGCATGTTTCCCAACTGCAAATTGGTGTTCGAGGCGACGTGAAACAAGCTACGATCTTGCCATTCGAAAGTTTTCTTCGGCCCGCCGTCAGCGCGCCAAACCGTGCTCACGCCGTGGCCTTGCAGCACGTAGATGATCTCGTCGAGGGCGAACTTTATCGGCGGCAACGATTTCCCCGGCGCAATCTCCATCACGATCGCCGAAGTAATACCTTCTTGACCGGTGAGCTGAATGAACGCCGCGTCGCACTGGCGCTCATCCCACCAACCAAGCTCCACGGTGCGCAAGTCTTCGATAAAATACCCACGATGAATCGGAATCCCGACCGACTCCATCCAGCGGTCGTAGGTATAAGCTTTAACTTCGTTTCGCCTCTGGTCAGCTTTGTATGGGTTGGCGGTAAGTTCTGAATTCAAATCGGCCATATCGCGTCTCCTTCGTATGCTTTTTCACTGCTCGAACGTGTTTCTATCCTACAATCCTTTGTCAGAGCAAGGTCGGCGGAGAATTTCGAAGACCAGACAGCCACGAGCGGAGTTGCTTACACAGCAGCTGTGCTGCACCGGCCAACCTATCATCTAGCCGAACGGCGATTGACAACTCCGCGGTCCGGCGTTAATGCTCGCGTCACAAAAAAGTTGTTAGAATTTCCGCAAGATCGAGAGAAAACAATATGGCTTACACGCTTGATGACTTTGCCGCCGACTGCCGTCGCATCCTCAAGGCCGACCCCGGCCCGGCGGGACGCGATACGGTGCGAACCAAGTTGCATGACTTGCTGATGAACGACGATTTCGTCGCCGCCACCTGCGCGCCTGACGCCAGCGTCGGCACCAATTTATTGTATGAGGACCGGGAACTCGGCTTTCAGATCCTGGCGCATATCATGGACCGGGACTATACCGGTGGACCGCACGATCATGGCGACTCCTGGGCGATCTATGGTCAAGCGGTCAAACACACCGACATGACCGAATGGAAGCGTACCGACGATGGCTCCATTCCCGGCAAGGCGACCGTCGAAAAAGCGAAGAGCTACCGAATCGAGCGCGGCCAGGCCGGCATCTTCCAGGACCGCGCCATCCACTCCATCGCTTATCCTGCCGGCGCACGCTTCATCCGCGTCACCGGCACCAATCTAGAGAACATCGCCCGCGGCCGCTACAACAAAGAAGCAGGCACAATGGTGATCGAAAAACGTCCCAACTTCCGTGGCGCCGCCTGATCTTAAACCTAATCGCGACTAGAAACGCCGGGGCCAATCCTGTCGAACCGGCCTTGGGCATTCCTATGAAAGTTTGTTGAGCCGTTCCGGTGCTGCTGGCGAAGTAAACCGTTCAGTCGACCACCGACGGATCGGGAACTAGCGAGCGCTGCAGCCACTGGAACATCCGCCATCCGACGGGATCGGGAGCGAGTGTCGACGCTGCAAGAGCTGCGGCTTCGTCAGAGATCGGTCGCCCGTTGGGCGCTTTGACATGGACCTCGGCCACCCGTTCGGCCATCGCGAACCATCCCGCCGATGACTCCACCGACCGGCCCACCGTGAGCAGGCCGTGGTTGCGCAGGATACAGAACTTCTTGTTGCCGAGTGCAGCGGCGATGCGCGTGCCGCCATCGATCGACAGTACCTCGACCTCTTCATCGTCGAACAAGGCCTGGTCGAACACGAAGGCACACGCCTCCTGACTGAGGGCGCGGAACGGCTCAACGTTGGCGGACCAGGGTGTGCCGAAGGGAGTGTGGGTGTGAGCTGCGCTCACCACGTCGGGACGGGCCGCGAGCAGCGGATGATGAATGTTGTAGCCGGCCGTGTTGACGGCACCGGTGGCGTTGCCGTCGGCATCCTTCACTTCGCCGCCCGGTCCCACCATCACTAACTGGTGAACCGTCGCCGCAGCGAAGGGAACACCCCAGTCGAGCAGCCAGAAGTGGTCGGTAAACTCGGGGTCGCGGGCTGAAATGTGGCCGTCGCCCAGCATCCCCCACCGCATCGCACCGAAGATGCGGTAGCCGAGCGCACACATCCGCTTGCGGTGTGCCCGCTCGTCGGCAATCGAACGAATGGCACCGTAGGGCGCGACGCCGTCAAACGATGGATAGGGATTCTCTGTCATGTCGGCTATTGTGCTTCGTGCTTCGTGCTTCAGTCATGTGTTTCTGGATAGGAAATTTTCATGGCCCACGGACCGGCCTTTTCCTCAACGGGCGGGTTGGTGCCGCGGTTAACACGCACGGTACATCGATGTTGTTCGAGAGCAACCGTCGGTTGATCAGCCATACAACAACTCTCCGCAATTTAGTTTAGAGATTCAAGCGACGTTAAATCTTTCGCGAGCAATAGCGCCGCGCTGGCGAGTCGTCAAGCGGAAACATGGGGAGGCAAGGAGGGGTAGACTCTTACATCTCCACAATCTGAATAGAAAGTATTGAAATGAAAGTCTGACCCTTACTCTTTAAAGTCGGGAAGTAAAAGAGACCCCAAGTCCCAGTCTTAAGTATGCCGGCCACTGCACATTAGGTCCAGATTACCGCAACTTCGTAAGCACGAAACCATCCATCATGCGTGACCAAAGTGAGCTGGCCAGCTTGAGCCTGGGCAATTAGCATTCTGTCGAAAGGGTCATCATGGTGACGCGGCAGGGCTCCCGCTGTCATGGCGTGGGCAACGGTGATTTCCAGAGGATGAAAATTATTGAGTTCAAGAGTGCTGGCGAGATCGTCCGGTGAATCGAGCTTTCCAAGCGCTTTCTTAATACTGATTTCCCAGGCCGTCGCAGCGCCCACATAGACAACATTCGCTTGGTCTCGGATGGCATCGCGAGCGGCAGGCTGAAGAAGAGCATCGTCCGCCAGCCACCAGAGGAGGACGTGGGTGTCCAGAAGTAGGTTCACGGAGCATCGCCACGCAAGGCTGCCGCCACTTCTGGTGGCAAAACATCGAAATCAGCAGCGATACGAACTTTGCCCCTCCAACAACCCGGCACCCGCGGCACGGCAGGCCGATTGAAAGGAACCAATTTCGCCACCGGACTCCCCGCGCTGGTAATCACAACTTCTTCGCCCTTAGCTACCCGATCCATAACGCGAGCAAAGTCACGATGCATCTCATCGATATTTACGGAGCTATTATCGAAAAGAGTGGAAATAGAAAATAGGTGGCATACCCTTTCGATACGATCAAAACGAAAGGCTGCCTGTTGAAGCAGGCAGAGAAAGGATACGCCGATGAAAGAGAAACACATTGATAGAAATGAATCAAAGGAAATTT
>SHYW01000102.1 GCA_009692615.1 Deltaproteobacteria bacterium
CGACGCACACACTTGGCCTATATCGAACCAACTCCAACAAGGTGGGGTTCCGCTATGGCCAGGTTTCTAACTTACGACCTCAACCCAACGCACTACCCTGACATAATCGCGTTGCTGTTAACATGACATATTGACGTTGCCACGACAATGTGCACCGGTCGCCTTGACAAAATCAACGCAACTATGGTTTAAGTTTTAAAGTTCGAGTGTTGGGATTTATTTCTACTGTCGCCGACATCGATAATTTATTGCGGACATTTAAGGAGGACTTAGAATGAGGCGGTTAAGCAGCTTGTTGATTGGATCGATCGGCATATGGGTAATCTCGATGGTCGTCATCGCCTGTTCGACGGTGGCGGACAAGCCGGTTCCGGCTCCCGTGGCAGCACCAGCGCCTAAACCTGCGGCACCGGCAGCACCCGCTCCCGCGCCGGCGAAAAATGAAAGCACCAAGGCGGCCAAGACCGAGGAAGCCAAGGCGGCGAAAACCAAAGCGGTGGAAGTCGAAGGCATCATTAGCGCCGTCGGCCAGCGCACCATCACCTTTCAAGTAGAACGCAAAGGCAAAGTGCGTGAAGAAGTCGTCGGTGTCGACGACAAGACCAAGATCGACAAAGCCGGGGCCAGTGTTAAACTGCGCGACCTGCAAGAGACCGACAAGGCTTTGATCAACTACGAACCGGAAGCTTACACGCCGGCGTTGGCGATCAAAGTTACCGGCAAGGGTGAGATTAAAAAAGTCGGCGGCGACGATTAGTCTCGGCGAATGGCAGATTCCAGATCACAAATTCCATATTCCAAATTGGCCGGATCGAGATTTGGAATCTGGAATCTGTAATTCCGCGCGCCAGCGCGGACTAAGTGCGGTAACGGTCGGCGCGATCGCCGCCGATCACTTGCAAATCGAAGGACTGATCTTCGCGTAAGATTCTAAACGAGATCTGCTCCCCCGGACGCTTCTTCCACATCTCGTGGTAGAGTTCCTGGCGTGAGCGGACCTCATTTTTTTCTACCGATAAAATAATATCCCCTTGGCGTAGACCGAACTTTGCGGCCGGCCCGTTGGGCGCGACGCCGCCGATGATGACATGGCCCGCCATGGCTTGGGAATAGAGACCGAGCCAGGGCCGGCGCGGCCGGCTTTTGACCTGGCCGAAGTCTTTCAGTTCCTGTTCGTAGGCGCGATAATAATCCACCGGGATCGCCAGCGAATATTTTCCTACTTCATTCAAGTTCAAAGACACCACGCCGATCAGTTCGCCGCGGAAGTTGGCCAGCGTGCCGCCGCCAAATCCCGGATTGAAATCGGTGACGCGAATGGTTTTCTCGATCATGTATTCCCATTCGCCGTCGTAGCAGTCCATGGACGAAACATAGCCGCCGCGCACGCGCCGTTTGTTTTCGTCGTTGCTAGCGATCATCACTACCGGCTGGCCGAGGGCGACGGAATCGGGCGCGGCCATTTTCAGATAGGGCAATTTGCCGGCGGAGATTTTCACCAACGAGAGGCCGCTCTCTTGATCTTGAGCAGCGATTTGCGCCGGATACTGGTCGCCGTCGGAAAGCGTGACGGTGATCGACGAGGCGCCGATGGTGACGTAGTGAACCGTGAGAATGTAACCGTCGGGATCGATGATCGTGCCCGAGCCGAAGCGTTCCGCTCCCAAGTTGCGCGCCGATGGATGGCTTTCGGGTACCGTGACGTTCAATTCAACGGTGGCCGGTAGCATGGCATGAATCAAACCGATGTGGCCGTTCACAGTGTTGCTCCTTGGTGCCAGGTGTCGCCTGTCGGTTGTGAGTTTTCGTTTCGTGAGAATAAACGGCCCTGCCAGGCGCCGCGCTCGGCAAATGCTTTGACGATGGCGTTATGGACGCCGCGTTTGTCGACCGACCAGTCCGGCGCCACGGTCATGGCGCGCTGGGCTTCGCCGGACAGCCGGTGCATCACTATTGCTGGGTCGAGCCGTTCGACGAAGTCGATCATCAGATCGATATAGTTTTCACGGCTCAAGAGCGGCACCTGGCCGAGTTTGTAGAACTCTTCCAGTTGGGTATTTTTGATCACGTGGAGATTGTGCAGCTTGAGGCCGTCGATGGCGAGCCGGTTGACTAACGCGGGAGTGGCGAGAATTTCAGCGCGGCTTTCGCCGGGAAAGCCCAGGATCAAGTGCGTGCAGATGCGCAACTGGCGCTGCTTGGCGCGCTCGACGGCGTCGATGAAATCACTCAGCGTGTGGCCGCGATTGACCCACGCCAGAGTGCGGTCGGACATGGACTCCAGGCCGACTTCGAGCCAGAGGTATGTGCGCTGCGCTATTTCGGCGAGCAGATCGAGAACGTCATCGCCGAGGCAATCGGGTCGAGTGGCGATGGCGAGGCCGACCACGCCGGGAAATTTTAGCGCTTCGTCGTAGAGCTTGGCCAATTTGCCGACCTCATCGTAGGTATTGCTGTAGCTCTGAAAGTAGGCGATGAACTTTTCCGCTTGATGGCGTTTTTTTAATGCCGCGGCGCCTTGTTCCAACTGCGTGGCGACCGAAGTGCGTGGCTGGTAATCGGGCGCGGTGTGGCTGGCGTTGTTGCAATAAATGCAGCCGCCGACGGCGACCTTGCCGTCGCGATTGGGACAGGTGAAGTCGAGGCGCAAGCCGATTTTGTAAACCCGCGCGCTGAAGCGCTCGCGCATTACGCGATTGAAAGAGTTGAACGGTTTGCCGCGCCAGCGGCTCTGCAAGATCGTCGGTGCGCTCATAACGTGAACTGATTTGAGGGTTAACAAAAAGGTTGCAGTTACACAAGCTGTAATGGCTCCGCTGCGATCACGAGCAACTCCGGCGCCGGCGCGGAAGTGGCGAATAAATCACCAGCTTTTAAGCGTTTCGTGGGCTGAGGTTGACTTGACATCGGGGTAGAATTGTCTATAGTCGAGCGACGTTAATGGCCTGCGTCTGTGCCGATGAAAATCTCCGTCGACGAGATTCCTCAAACACCCAAAGAGATCGATTTCTCCCAAAGCGTTGAGGAACTAAACCAGATATTCAGCCGAGAAAGTAGCCGAGATTTTGGCGTTCCGTCCACGTTAGACGTTCATTTGGTCTACTACCGGTCGGAGTCGGAGATCTTTTTTAGCGGCAGCTTTCACGGTGAGTGCATCGGTGTTTGCGGCCGTTGCCTGGAAGAGTATAGTTTCGCGCTCGATCAAGATTTCGAGTTTGTCCTGATTCCCGATCCGAGGAGATCGCCGCGCGCCGCCGAGTTGCATCGCGACGATTTGGGTTTGAGCTTTTATTCGTCGGACGAAATCGACGTCGCGCCGCTGATCAATGAGCAGGTGATGTTGGCGCTGCCGACCCGACCGCTTTGCGAAGAAGATTGCCGCGGGTTATGTGACAGCTGCGGGGCGAACCTCAACCGTGAGACTTGCAACTGCGCCCAAACCGGCCGCGATCCGCGCACGGCGATTTTTCGCACGCTCAAAGTCGATCGCTGACGGCCTTCGATAAATTTTTACTTGGCTCAATTTGAAAGAAAGATAGGACTAAACTTATGCCGGTACCGAAACGAAGAACTTCCAAGCGCGTTAAAAACCAACGTCGCTCGCACGATCATCTAACCGCGCCCCAGTGGAGCGCCTGCGCTAATTGCGGCGAAACGGTATTGCCCCATCGCGCCTGCGCGAAATGCGGCTACTATCGTGGCCGCGCGGTGATCGAAACCAAAGAAAGCTAAGTCCCCGTTTGCCCATGCCGAAAATCGCCATCGATGCGATGGGCGGAGATCACGCCCCAGGAATAGTGATCGAAGGGGCGTTGCTCGCTGCCCGCGAACTTGGCGTCGAGATTGTGTTGGTCGGCCAAAAAGAAGCCGTCGAGCAAGAGCTCGCCAAGCATCCTGGAGCGCCGCAATTTCAAATCGTCGCCGCACAGCAAGCCGTGCCGATGCACGAATCGCCTAGCGTCGCCTTGCGGAAAAAAGATTCGTCCATGCGCATCGGCTTCGAGCTGATGAAGCGCGGCGAAGCCGACGCGGTGGTGAGCGCCGGTAATTCCGGCGCCATGATGGCGATCGGCATGTTCGTCATGGGCCGGTTGACGCAAGTGGCGCGGCCGGCGATCCTCGTGGTTGTTCCCAGTTTGGGCAAGGGCACGGTGATCGTCGATGCCGGCGCCAACGTCGACTGCAAGCCGCTGCACTTGGTCCAATTCGGTCTCATGGGTTCGATCTACGCAGAAAAAATTCTCGGTGTCGCCAATCCCCGCGTCGGCGTGCTCAGTAACGGCGAAGAGGAAAGCAAAGGCACCGAGTTGACTCGCGCCGCCAATCAGCAACTTGCCGGCGCGCCGGTCAATCACATTGGCTACGTCGAAGGGCGCGATATTTTTAACGGCAAGGTCGACGTGGTGGTTTGCGACGGCTTTACCGGCAACGTCGCGCTCAAGACCATGGAAGGTGTGGCAAGCTTCGCCGGAGAAGTTTTAAAAGGCGCCTTCGAAAAAAATATTTCCAGTAAATTAGGTTACGTGATGAGCCGCGGTTCGCTCAAGCAAGCGTACCGCCGGCTCGATTATGCCGAATACGGCGGCGCGCCGCTGATCGGTTTGGACGGCGTGGCGATCATCGCCCATGGCGGGTCCAATCCGCTGGCGATCCGAAACGCCATTCGCCAAGCGCGCGACGCGGTGAGCCAGCAGATGAATCGCCATATCGCTGACGCCTTGGCGGAGATGGATTCTGGCGCGGGGGAAAAGAAAGAAGGGTTGCCACAGAAACTCTGGCAACGATTCAAGTCGAAGATCGAGGCGATCGGCGATAAAGCCGAACCGCCGAGCACCCCCGAGGAACGGAGGAGAAGTGGCGAGTCCTGATTGCGCATTCCTGTTTCCCGGCCAAGGTTCGCAAGCTGTCGGCATGGGCAAGGAACTGTGCGAGCAATTTCCCCTGGCGAAAAAGATTTTTGCCGAAGCCGAGGACGCTCTTGGATTGCCGCTGAGCCGGCTGTGCTTCGATGGCCCCGAGGCCGATCTCAAACTTACGGAAAATACTCAACCGGCGATTCTCACGGTGTCGATCGCCGCGTTGCGCGTGCTCGAAGCGGAAACACCGTTGCGGCCGACATGGGTCGCCGGTCATAGTCTTGGCGAGTATAGCGCGTTGGTGGCGGTCGGTGCGCTGGCTTTTGCTGATGCGGTTAAGGTTGTTCGCCAGCGGGGCCGCTTGATGCAACAGGCGGTGCCGGCGGGCGAAGGCGCCATGGCGGTGATCTTGGGTTTAGAAATGGCTCAGGTTCAAGAGCTGTGCGCCGACGCTGCTCAGGGTGAAGTCGTTGCGCCGGCCAATTATAACGGCGGCGGCCAGATCGTCATCGCTGGGGCGAAGAACGCCGTGACCCGCGCCATGGCGCTGGCCAAAGAGCGCGGTGCCAAGCGGGCGTTGGACTTGCCGGTGAGCGCGCCGTTTCACTGTGAACTGATGCGTCCGGCGGCGGACGGATTGCGGTCTGTGTTAAATGACATTTCCGTCGCGCCTTTTACTATTCCGGTCCTCACCAACGTCGACGCTGACACCAATCTCGATGCGCAGCGGGTCAAAGGGTTGCTGATCGAGCAAGCGGTGCGGCCGGTGCGTTGGGAAGAGTCGGTGAGAAAATTATCCGATCTCGGCTGTCAACGCGCGCTGGAAATCGGCCCCGGTAAAGTTCTCAAGGGACTGATCAAACGCATCGACCCGTCCATGGCGGTTGAAAATTTCGAAACGCCGGCGGATTTGGCGCGCGTGGTGGGCGCTTGATGACGCAACTGCTCCAAGGTCAAGTCGCGTTGGTCACCGGCGCCAGCCGTGGCATCGGTCGCGCGATCGCTTTGGCCCTTGGCCGCGCCGGCGCTCATGTCGTCGTCAATTATCGCGGCAATCAAGCTGCAGCCGAGGAGACGCTAAAAGGAATCGTTGCGTCGGGCGGGCAGGGCGAGCCTTGTCCCTTCGATATCGCCGACGAGGGGCAGATCGAGAGCGCGGTGAAAGTTGTCGTTGACCGCCACCAGAAAATTGATATTCTCGTCAACAACGCCGGGGTGACCGCCGACAATCTCTTGATGCGCATGAAGTCGGCGGATTGGGATCAAGTCATCGGTACCAATTTGAAAGGCACGGTGCTCTGCACCAAAGCGGTTTCCCGCGTGATGATTCGCCAGCATGGCGGGCGGATCATCAACCTGTCGTCGGTGGTCGGGCAAATGGGCAACGCCGGTCAGTCGATTTACGCCGCGTCCAAGGCCGGCATCATCGGTTTTACCAAAGCGGTGGCGCGGGAAGTGGCGTCGCGCGGCGTGACGGTTAACGCAGTGGCGCCGGGTTTTATCGACAGCGACATGACGGCGAAGTTGCCGGAGAAATTGCGCGAAGAGTTTTTGCGCTCGATTCCGCTGGGCCGTTTCGGGACTTGCGATGAAGTCGCCGACATGGTTTTGTTTCTAGCGGGGCCGGGGGCGGCCTATGTGACCGGTCAGGTCTTCAGCATTAATGGCGGGCTTTACATGTGATCAATTCGTTGCAGGAGGTATGGGAAGATGGCGGCATCGGTTCAAGCCAGAGTTAAAGAGATCGTGTGCGAACAATTGGGCGTTAGCGCGGAGGAAGTGACCCCGGAAGCTTCGTTCATCGAAGATCTGGGCGCGGATTCCTTGGATATCGTCGAGCTGGTGATGGCGCTCGAAGAGGAATACGAAATGGAAATCTCCGACGAAGACGCCGAGAAGATCAAAACCGTTCAGGATGTGATCACCTATATCGACGCCCATCGTTAATCGCCTTGGCGGCGCGCCGCCAAGGCATTGACGGCGGCGCCATGGGTTGATGCGCTAAGGTTCGATATCGCAGGGGCGGCGGCGGCAAGCTGCCCGCGTCTGCGATTTTCTTTATCGCGCGACCAGCAGCGATAAATTATTGCGGTAATCACTACGGACAAGGCTAGAGAAAATGATCGCCATCGGTTGCGACCACGGCGGGGTGGAGCTGAAAGATTTTTTGGTCGGACTCCTGCGCGCCCAAGGCGTTGCGCTGAACGACTGCGGCACCCAAGGATCCGAATCGGTGGACTATCCCGATTATGGCCGCGCCGTTTCGACGCGGGTTTCTCAAGGCGCTGCCGAGCGCGGCATCTTGATCTGCACGAGCGGCATCGGCATGTCGATGGTGGCGAATAAATTCCCCGGCGTGCGCGCCGCGCTGGTGTCCGATCTCGACGGGGCGCGATCGAGCCGCGAGCATAATGACGCTAACATTTTAGTTTTAAGCGGCGCCAAAACCGAGCAACAACTGGCGCGCGAGATTGTCGAAGTCTGGTTGGCGACACCCTTTGCCGGCGGCCGTCATCAGCGCCGGGTCGATAAGATCTCTCAGTTGGAGCAAGAACTCGGCACGCGGCTGAGCAGTCAGAGCGACAAAGGTTGAAAAATCATTATGTCATTTCTCGCACAAACGGACGTAGAAGTTTTTGCCGCGATTCAAAAAGAGACCCGCCGCCTCGAAGGCAATCTCGAGTTGATCGCTTCGGAAAACGTCGTCAGCGAGGCCGTGCTCGAAGCCCAGGGCTCGGTGATGACCAATAAATACGCCGAAGGCTATCCTGGCAAGCGCTACTATGGCGGTTGTGAGTTTGTCGACGAGGTCGAGACTTTAGCGATCGACCGGGCCAAAGAGTTGTTCGGTGCCGATCACGCCAACGTGCAGCCCCATTCCGGTTCCCAAGCGAACATGACCGTCTATCTCTCGGTGCTGAAACCCGGCGATACTTACCTCGGCATGAACCTCGCTCATGGCGGCCATCTGTCCATGGGCAGTCCGGTAAATTTTTCCGGCTTTATTTATAAGGTCATTCCCTATGGTGTTTCCGAGCGGACCGAAACCATCGATTACGATGAACTGGAACGGTTGGCCAAGGAGCATCGGCCCAAACTGATCGTTGCCGGCGCCAGCGCCTATCCGCGCATAATCGATTATCTGCGTTTTCGTAAAATCGCCGACGAAATCGGCGCGCTCTTGATGGTCGACATGGCGCATATCGCGGGTTTGGTCGCTGCCGGCCTCCATCCGAGTCCGGTGCCCTGTGCCGATTTCGTCACCACGACCACGCACAAAACTCTGCGCGGGCCGCGCGGCGGCATGGTGCTGTGCAAAGCCGAGCATGCCAAGATCGTCGACAGCCGCGTGTTTCCCGGCATGCAGGGCGGGCCGCTGATGCATGTGATCGCCGCCAAAGCGGTGGCGCTCAAGGAAGCATTGAGTCCGGAATTCAAAATCTACCAGCAGCAGATCGTCAAAAATGCTCAAGCGTTGGCCCAGGGTCTTATCGCCAACGGTTTTCGCCTCACTTCCGATGGCACCGACAATCATCTGATGCTGGTCGATCTGCGCAAATCTGAATTGACCGGCAAGGTCGCCCAAGAAACTTTGGACAGGGCGCGCATCACCGTCAACAAAAACGGTATTCCCTTCGACACGCGCTCGCCCTTCGTCACCAGCGGCATTCGCATCGGCACGCCGGCGGTGACCACCCGCGGCATGAAAGAAAAGGAAATGACCGAGATCGCCCATTTGATCGCCCGCGCTTTGGGTTCAGTCGGCGATGAAGCAAAATTGCAAGCGGTGGCTGAGGATGTCGGTGTGCTGTGCAAAAAATTTCCCGTCTATCCCTATCGTCTGGCCGCGAAGTGAGCGGTTCGCTGCTCACTTCCTAAGTCGAAACCGATCGAACCTATGAAATGCCCCTTCTGTCATGAAATAGAAAATCGCGTCATCGATTCGCGCCTGAGCAAGGACAACAACATGATCCGGCGCCGGCGCGAATGCGAGCGCTGCACGCGCCGCTTCACGACATACGAGCGAGTCGAAGAGATGATGCCGCTGATCGTCAAAAAAGACGGCCGGCGCGAAGGCTACGATCGAGTAAAAATCATCAACGGCCTCAAGCGCGCCTGCGAGAAGCGGCCGGTGAGCATCAATACCATAGAAGCCATCGCCGACAGCATCGAGCGCTCGCTGCAAGAGCGCGGCGAGAAAGAGATCGTCAGCTCGGTGATCGGTGAAGGGCTGATGCGCGAACTGCATGACACCGATCCGGTGGCCTATGTGCGCTTCGCTTCGGTGTACCGTTCCTTCAAAGACATCAGCGAGTTCATGGTCGAGTTGGAAGAGTTGATCAAGGAACGCAAACCGTCGATGAAAAGCGCCAAGCCCGCGAAGCTGCCTGTGTCCACCGACCCGCGCCAGAGAAGGGAATAGCGCGTTGGCCGATTCCCCGCCGAAAGATCGCGAAAGTTTCTATCTGCGCATGGCGTGCCGCTTGGCGCGCAAAGCGGCGGGCCGCACCAGTCCCAATCCGATGGTCGGCGCCGTGTTGGTTCGCGGCGGAAAAATCGTCGGCCGCGGCTATCATAAATTCGCCGGCGGCGATCACGCCGAGATCGTCGCGCTGAAAAAAGCCGCAACCAAGGCGAACGGCGCGACGCTTTATATTACCCTCGAACCTTGCAGTCATTATGGCCGTACGCCGCCCTGCGCCGAAGCGTTGGTGCACGCGGGCATTAAAAATGTCGTCGTCGGCATGAGCGATCCCAATCCGCTAGTGGCGGGGTGCGGTTTGAAAATTCTTCGGCGCGCCGGCATCGCGGTTCGAGTCGGCGTCCACGAAAGCGAATGCCGCGAGCTGCTCGAAGCGTTCAGCAAGTTCATCACCCAGCGGGTGCCTTTTGTGACGTTGAAACTAGCGGCAACATTGGACGGCAAGATCGCCACCGCCAGCGGCGATTCGAAATGGATCAGCGGGCCTGAGTCGCGCAATTTAGTGCATCGCTGGCGCAATGAAATGGACGCGGTGTTGGTGGGCGTGGCCACGGTGCGCGCTGACGATCCTCAGTTGACCTGCCGCATTGCCGGCGGACGCGATCCTTATCGCGTAGTGCTCGATAGCCGGTTGGCGATTCGATTGACGGCGCAATTACTGCGGCAAAAAAATCCGTCCAAGACGATCATCGCGACCACTGTCAAGGCGCCGGCCGCGAAGGTTCGCGCGCTTGAAGCTTTAGGTGTACAAGTGTGGCGCTTGCCGGCGCGCGCCGGCCGAGTTGCCTGGCGGCCGTTGCTCAAGAGGCTCGCCGCTCAGGGAGTCGTCAGCCTGTTGATCGAGGGCGGCGCGGCCATTGCGGCTTCAGCGCTGAAAGAAAAAATTATCGACAAGGTCGAGTTTTTCTACGCGCCAAAAATTATCGGCGGCGATGGGTGGGCGATGATCGGCGGCTTGGCCATCGCCAAGATGGCGCGGGCGATTGAATTGAAGCGGGTCGCCGTGCGCAAATCGGGCAATGATTTACGGCTCACTGGATATTTATGATTTGCGCGGAGTTTGATCCATGTTTACTGGATTGATCGAAGATGTCGGCAAGATCGCCGCGCTCAAGTTGCAAAACGGTGCGGCGGTGTTGACCGTGAAAACCAAGTTGCCAATACGTTCGATGCCGCTGGGCGCCAGCGTGGCGGTGAACGGCGCTTGCTTGACGGTGGTTAAAAAACTCAAAGGCGCGTTCGTCGTCGATGTCTCGCCGGAGACCTTAGCTCGGACCAACTTGGAAAAACTTAAGGCGGGGAGTCTGGTCAATTTGGAGCAGCCGATGCGGTTACAGGAACGGCTCGGCGGCCATCTGGTGACTGGCCACGTCGACGGCGTCGGCACAGTGGCGGCGATTCGCCAGCAAGGCGGATTTACGGTTGTCAACTTTCGCGTGGCGGCGCGCCTCGGCGCGCTGCTGGTGTCGAAAGGCTCGGTGGCGGTGGATGGCATCAGCCTGACCGTGAATCAGTGCCAGCGCGACAGTTTTTCCGTGGCGATCATTCCATTTACTTTGCTGCACACTAATTTGCAGGGCCGCAGGGTTGGTGATAAAGTCAACATTGAAACCGACTTGATCGGTAAATACGTCCAAAGCTTTTTACAAAAACGGCGGTAACTGATTCGCCCTCGGCGACAGTAGAAACGTGTTCCATGCCCATCTCAAGCATCGAAGCAGGAATCGAAGATATTCGTAACGGTCGGATCGTCATTCTCGTCAACGAGGATGCGCCCGACAACGACGGCTTTTTCTGCATGGCGGCGGAAAAGGCCAGTGCCGAGCGTATCAATTATATGATGCATCAGGGGCGCGGCATCATCTATGTCACGCTCACCGATGAACGAATCCGCGAGCTGTGCATTCCCATGGTGCCGGAAGAGAACAGTTTGCTGTCGGGATTGCTGTGCGGCGCGTCATTTTCGGTAAATCTGCCAGGTGTTCATGGCGTCTCGGCCCAGGGTCGCGCCCATACGATTCGCGCCATCGTCGCCAACGAAGCCAAACACGAAGATCTCGTCGTGCCCGGCCACGTGCAGCCGTTGCAAGCGCGCAGCGGTGGTGTGTTGGCCCGCTCGGGACGCACCGATGCGTCGGTGGATATCGCTCGTCTCGCCGGTCTCAAGCCGGCCGGCGTCACTTGCCAAATTTTGGATGACGACGGTTCGGTGGCGTTGATGCCGTCGTTGGTGCGGCTGGCGGAAAAAGAAGGATTAAAAATTCTCTCGGTGGCGAGCTTGATCGCGTACCGCTTGCGCACCGAAAGTTTGGTCACTCGAGTCGCCGAGGAAGAGTTTCCAACGCTGCACGGCGGCAAATATCACGCAATCGTCTACCGCAACACGGTGGACGGCACCGAACATATGGCGTTGGTCAAAGGCAATATCGGCGCGGTGGACAAAGTACTGGTGCGCTTGCATTCGGAATGTCTCACCGGCGATGTCTTCGGTTCGGAGCGCTGCGATTGCGGCGATCAGATTCGCCAGTCGCTGCGCCAAATCGACGAGCAAGGCTGCGGCGTGTTGATCTACATGCATCAAGAAGGGCGCGGCATCGGCCTGACCAATAAGATCAAGGCCTACGCGTTGCAGGATCGAGGCCGCGACACGGTGGAAGCCAATCTGGATCTGGGATTCAAGGAAGATCTGCGCGATTACGGCATCGGCGCGCAAATTCTTCGCGATCTGCGCGTCGACAAGGTCTCGTTACTCACCAACAACCCGCGCAAGATCTCCGGTCTGGAGAGCTACGGCGTCGAAGTCGTCGACCGCGTGCCGTTGGAAATTTCGCCGCGGGACTCGAACATTCACTATCTGCGCACCAAGCAGCGCAAGCTCGGCCATATGCTGTCCAATCTGGAAGACAAGGCGATCAAACATTAGCGTTCGGCGAAGTTGATTTCATGACCAAAATTCTCGAAGGGAAGCAGGACGCCACCGGCCTCAAGGTAGGCGTCATCGTCAGCCGCTTCAATAATTTCATCACCGAAAAATTGCTCGACGGCGCGATGGACGGATTCGCCAGCCATGGCGGCGCGGACGGCAATCTCACGGTCGTGCGCGTGCCCGGCGCCTTCGAGATTTCCATTGTTGCGGACAAGATGGCGGCGAGCGGCAAATTCGACGCCCTAGTTTGTTTGGGCGCGGTGATTCGCGGCGATACGCCGCATTTCGATTATGTTTGCGACGCGGTCACCCGGGGTCTCGGTAACGCGGTGGCGGCGCACAAAGTTCCCATCGGCTTTGGCGTGCTGACGACGGACAATTCGCAGCAAGCGTTGGATCGCGCTGGCAATAAAGATGCCAACAAGGGCTACGAAGCGTTGTTGGTCGCCGTTGAGATGGTCAACGTCTTGCGCCAGGTTTCCTAGCCGGCCGTGCCGGACATCCTAAGAATCGTCGAGTATTCTTTGACCGAAGAAGTTCCCGCAGATAATTTGTTCAATACGCCGCGCAGCAATCGGCGTAAGGGACGCGAGCTGGCGGTCCAGGCGCTGTACCAGATCGAGATGACCAGCGATCCGTCGGTTGCCGCCGTGGATTTGTTTCTCCAGCACTTCGAGGGCAACGCCAAGGCCAAGGAGTTTGCCCGGCGCTTGGTTTCTGGCACCCTCAGCCAGCGCGCCGAGATCGATCGTTTGATCGATCTGGCCACGGTCAATTGGAAAAACGAGCGCATGGCCAAGGTCGACTTTTTGATTCTGCGCATGGCAACATATGAACTAGTTTTTTGCGCCGACATTCCGGCCTCAGTGAGTTTGAACGAGGCGGTGGAGATCGCCAAACGTTTCGGCGGCGAGGAGTCGGCGAGCTTTATCAACGGCGTGCTCGATCAAATCGCGAAATCCCATTGTGCCAAAGTCGAGTAGGCGGGCACAGAGACATTCTATAATCGGTTCTTTCGGGTTTACTGTGAAGATGTTTTCACCACGAAGGACACGAAGAGCACGAAGTTCGGAGTCTTAATCATCCGAACCCTTCGTGTCCTTCGTGCTCTTCATGGTGAAAAAACAAATTGAACGTGACACATTATCCATGTCAAAGTTCGTAGAACTCTTCAATTAAAAGAATTTAGCAGCATAGTTTTATGGACGAGCGTTACCAGCCCAAAGCGATCGAAGAGAAGTGGCAGTCTATCTGGGCCGAGGGCCGGCCTTTTAGCGTCGGCGAAGATCCGGCCAAACCCAAGTACTACGTGCTTGAGATGTTTCCCTATCCGTCCGGGCGCATCCACATGGGCCATGTGCGCAACTATTCCATCGGTGACGTGGTGGCGCGCTACAAGCGCATGCGCGGTTTCAACGTGCTCCATCCGATGGGTTGGGATGCATTCGGCTTGCCGGCGGAGAACGCCGCCATCGAACGGGGCGTGCATCCGGAAGCGTGGACCCAGGAAAATATTCTTTACATGAAGACCCAGCTTAAACGCATGGGTTTATCCTACGATTGGGATCGCGAGATCGCCACCTGCCAGCCGGATTACTACCGCTGGAATCAGTGGATCTTCGTGCAGTTTTTTAAAAAAGGTTTGGCTTACAAAAAGAGTTCCTACGTCAATTGGTGTCCCAGCTGTGAGACCGTGCTGGCCAACGAGCAGGTGGTCGACGGCAGTTGCTGGCGCTGCGACTCGGCGGTGGTGCAAAAGCAACTGAATCAGTGGTTTTTCCGCATCACCGATTACGCCGAGGAGTTGCTCGGGGGTTTGGATAAGCTCGGCGGTTGGCCCGACAAGGTGCTGACCATGCAGCGCAATTGGATCGGCAAATCGATCGGCGCGGAAATCGATTTTCCATTGGTCGGTCATGACGGCGGATTGAAAATTTTCACCACTCGTCCAGACACGATCTACGGTGCGACGTTTGTTTCGTTGGCGGTGGAGCATCCGCTTGCGGAAACGCTTTCACGGGGCACGGCGCAAGCGGGAGCGGTGCAAGCGTTCATCGATCGCTACAAGAATATCAGCCAGTCCAAGCGCGGCGCCGAAGAGGGCGAGAAAGAAGGCGTGTTCACCGGCGCCTATTGCCGCAATCGGTTTACCAACGAAAATATTCCTATCTATCTGGCCAGCTTCGTTTTGATGGAATACGGTACCGGAGCGGTGATGGCGGTGCCGGCGCACGATCAGCGCGATTTCAAGTTCGCGAAGAAATACGATTTAGCGATTCGCGTCGCGATTCAGCCGAAAGACGGCAAATTGACCGCGGCGACGATGAGCGAGGCGTTTGTCGACGAAGGCGTGATGGCCGACAGCGGCGAATTTTCCGGCACGGCCAATGTCGCCGGCAAAGAAAAAATTGCCAGCTTTGCCGAAGCCAACGGTTTCGGCAAGAAAGCGATTCGTTTTCGCCTGCGCGATTGGGGCGTGTCGCGCCAGCGTTACTGGGGCACGCCGATTCCGATTCTTTATTGCGATCAGTGTGGCACCTTGCCGGTGCCGGAAGAGCAGTTGCCCGTGCTGCTACCGAAAGATGTGCCGTTCACCGGCAAGGGCGGCTCACCGTTGAGCGAGAGTCCATCGTTTTCAAAAGTTACTTGCCCCAAGTGTCACGGCCCAGCGCGGCGTGAGACCGATACCATGGACACCTTTGTCGATTCGTCCTGGTATTACCTGCGTTACGCGTCGGCAAAACATGCCACGGCACCCGTCGATGTCGACAAGGGGCGCTATTGGATGGCGGTGGATCAGTACATCGGCGGCGTCGAGCACGCGGTGCTGCATCTGCTCTACGCGCGCTTTTTTACCAAGGCGTTGCGCGACATCGGTTTGGCCAAAGTCGACGAGCCGTTCACCCATCTGCTCACCCAAGGTATGGTCTCGAAAGAAACCTATCGTTGCAGTGAGCATAATTGGCTTTTCCCCAACGATCTCGCCGGTAGCGAGAAAGAAGGTTGGAAATGTCCGCAGTGTCAACGGCCGGTGGAAAAGGGCCGGATCGAGAAGATGTCCAAGTCGAAGAAGAACATCATCGATCCGGAAGATCTGATCGGCTTGTACGGCGCCGATACCGCGCGGCTTTTTACCTTGTTCGCCGCGCCGCCGGAAAAAGATCTTGAATGGAGCGATCAAGGCGTCGAGGGCGGCTTTCGCTTTCTCAGCCGGCTCTGGCGTTTGGCCTATCAACAGCGCGACCTTTGGTCGGCGCCGTCGGCCGGTGGCGGGTCTACAGAATTGACTGCGGCGCAACGGGATCTGCGCCGGCTGATCCATCGCACGATAAAAAAAGTGTCGGAAGACATCGACGGCCGGTTTCATTTCAACGCCGCGATCGCCGCGATCATGGAACTTTCCAATGCGCTCAGCGCGGCGGCCCAGGACGATGGCGCCGCCAAGAGTGGCGCAGCGATCATTAAAGAAGGGCTCGAAGCGATGATCCTGTTGCTCGCGCCGTTCGTGCCGCATATCGCCAGCGAACTCTGGGAGCAGCTCGGTCATCGCGAGCGCGTCGATCAAGCGGCCTGGCCGAATTATTCCACTGCGGCGCTGGAAGAAGAAGAGTTGTTGATCGTTGTTCAGGTCGACGGCAAGGTGCGCGGTAAAATTACCGCGCCGGCCGAGGTCACCCAAGAGCGCATTCAGGCTTTGGCGTTGGCCGATGCGAAAGTCGTCGGATTTCTTGAAGGTAAAAAAGTGAAACGCGTGGTTTATGTGCCGCGCCGATTGGTAAACATCGTCCTGGAGGGATAACCCGTGGTCATCACTAACAATTCAACCATCGCCATGAAGGCGCTGATGCTCATTCTATTACCGGTGGTGCTGAGCAGCGGCTGCGGTTATCAGTTTGCCGGCAGCGGCGCCTTGCTGCCCAAGGATGCGCGGACGTTGTTCGTCGAATCGTTCGTCAATCGCAGCCGCGATGTCGGCTTGGAAAAAGAAGTTGCCACGGCGCTGCGCGGCGAATTTTACCGGCGCGGGCCGCTGCGCATCGTCGATCAGTTCGATCAAGCCGATGTGATTCTCACCGGCGTGGTTCGTCCGGTGGAAAACAACGTCGCGTCGGTCAACGGCCGGGACGAAGCATTGCAGTACTATCATACGATTATCGTCGACGTGAGCCTACGTCAGCGGGAGTCTAATAACGTGTTGTGGCGCATCGACGCCATACGCCTCAGCGATCTTTACCCTGGGTCGCGCGCCGCGGTGGTTACGACTTCGTCCAATTTTCGTACCGGGACGTTGAACGCGGCCGATGTCGGCCGTTTAACAGATGTGCAACTCACCGAATTCGAGCGCCGGGATTCGCTCCGTCAGCTGACGGAGCAGTTCGCGAAAGAAGTATACCAGCGGATAATGGAAATGTTCTGAACTACCCGCGCCGGGGCGGGTAGGCGACGATGCGACGAACGGCTTCTAGCTGGCGGCAGCGGCTTTTGACGCGGACCGGGAGAGGCGAGAAAGCCAGCGCGAGGCGGTGTTGCTTTTGATCAAACCCTTGCTGACGGCTTTGCCCAAGGCTTTGTTAACTTCGCGCAACTGACTCACAGTCGTTGCGGCATTTTTCTCTTCAATCGCCAGTCGAGTCTTCTTGAGTAAGGTGCGCAGTTTGGATCGCGCTTCGATGTTGCGCGCCCGCCGCTTCAAGCTCTGCCCATGTCTTTTAATAACGGAAGTATGTACGGCCAAGGAGTTCCTCCAAATTAATTGTTTAAGCTTTGTACCATCGGCGATCCGTAGAGTCAATGTTGTTGCCGCGCTGCCATTGGCGCTTGTTTCGCGCTTCATGCTCGCGATGATTGATTAGCTTGTATGAGATTTGCTGTGAACCTGCTTTTGGTTATCGTCAATTTGGCGCAGCACTCCAAGTAGCAGAATATTTGTAACTTCGAGCGCAAGGAATTTGAGCAATTGGCTGGGCGCGGCGACTTTTGGCCCTCCCAGCCGATTGCGGCAACGGTTATCCACAAGTTATGAACACAAACATGTGAGTTGCGCCGTAAACCGCGGATTTTTTCCCGTCGAAACGTTGCTAGGAGCTGATTGATTCCATCGCTGATCGCCCTGGAACGAATAGTTTTGCCGGACTAATTAAAAAATCAGCGTACAATTCTATCATTCGCGGTTTCGGTCCACGCGTATTGAGTGCGCGGCTTGGCGGCGCTTGGCTTTGAACTTTCTCGGGCTCGCCACTTTTCACTCGACCCATGCTTGAATCTCTAACCGACTTGTGCGATAAAAACTGAACAATAACCCACTTAACGTATTGTTGTTAAAGATGTGTGACGGGAAAGGAGGTGAATCAACGATGGGAAAGAAATTCGTTTCATTGTCGGCCATTGCCCTCTTCGCTTTTACTCTAACGTTTATCGGATGTGGTAAAAAAGAAGAACCAGCTCCACCACCGCCAGCGCCAGCAGCGCCAGCGCCGGAAGCGGCAGCTCCAGCGGGTGATAAGAAAGCAGCTGAGCCTATGAAGGATGCTCCGGCACCTGAAAAGGGTATGGAGAAAAAAGAGGAGGCAAAGACCAAGTAAGGATTTTCGCCTTACCGTGGTCGATGCTAGCAAAAAGGGGAAGGGCAACCTTCCCCTTTTTTTAAATTTCCGAGCGTAGCCGTGAATCGTGACGATCGATTCTAACATGACCCTTACGGAGCATCTCGAAGAGCTCCGATGGTGCTTACTAAAGTCGGTATTCGCAATCGTCATCGCCTCAAGTATTTGCTATTTTTTTTCCGATGCGATTTTTGGCTTCGTGGTCGCGCCGCTAAAACAGAATTTGCAGCCGGGCCAAAATCTCATCGGGACGAGTGTTACCGAAGCTTTTTTTATCGAGATCAAGGTGGCGCTGGCGGCGGGCGTGGGTTTTTCCTGCCCGGTGCTTTTTTATCAGTTGTGGCGTTTTATCGCGCCGGGACTTTCGGGACGAGAAATCAAATGGGTGATGCCGTTTGTACTATGCGCGACATTGTTTTTTCTCGGCGGCGCTTATTTTTGTTATCGGATCGTTCTGCCGGTCGCGTTCAAGTATTTCATCGAACAGTATGAAACCATGGGTGTGAGCCCGGCGATTCGGATTGGCGATTACTTTACGTTCTTTTTTCGCATGGTTTTGGCATTCGGCGGGACTTTTGAGTTGCCGGTGTTTACGTTTTTTCTCGTGCGCATAGGGGTCTGGGACTACCGGTTCATGATCGGCTCCTTTCGCTACGCGATTCTGGCGATCTTTATCATCGCCGCCGTACTGACGCCGACGCCCGATATTATCAATCAGTGCTTGCTGGCAGTGCCGATGTTGGTTTTGTACGTGCTCAGTATCGGTGTGGCTTATGTTTGGCGCCGGCCCGAGTAAAACTCTTGTGCAGTAAAAGTTGAAAGGATGAGGAGGAGTAATGATCCCATTTGTAATCGCGATTAGCTTTTTTTCGTTGGCCTTTGCCGTGTACCTGGCACGCCAGGTGCTGAGTAAGGACACCGGCACGCAAAAGATGCGGGACATCTCGGACGCCATCAAAGAGGGCGCCGAAGCTTTCATGTCGCGGCAAAACCGCACCATCATCACCTTGTCGGCGGCGTTGGCCGCGCTGATCTTCCTCCTCTACGCTTTCGTGCGCACACCGAGTTCCGCCGATCCGGTGCCGCCCATGGAAACCGCTTTTTGGACGACGCTCTCTTTCGTGCTCGGCGCGGCCTGTTCGCTGATCGCGGGTTATGTCGGCATGTGGGTTTCGATCCGCGCCAACATTCGCACGGCGTCGGCGGTTCGTTCGAGCTTGAACGAAGCCTTGCAGATCGCCATGCGCGGCGGCGCGGTGTCAGGGTTGTTCGTCGTCGCCATGAGCCTGCTCGGCGTCGGCGGTTTGTATGCGTTGCTCGATGCTCTCGGTCACGATCCGCAAAAAATTCCTTTCACCATCGTCGGCTATGGCTTCGGAGCTTCCTTCGTCGCACTGTTCGCCCAGCTCGGCGGCGGTATTTATACCAAGGCCGCGGACGTTGGCGCCGATTTGGTCGGTAAAGTCGAAGCCGGCATTCCCGAAGACGATCCGCGCAATCCCGCGGTTATCGCTGACTTGGTCGGCGATAACGTCGGCGATTGCGCCGGCCGCGGCGCCGATCTGTTCGAGTCCACCGCGGCGGAAAATATCGGCGCGAT
>SHYW01000103.1 GCA_009692615.1 Deltaproteobacteria bacterium
CATAAAGCTCCACTGTGAACATCCTTCCAGCCTCCCGATGCCATTCAATAACATCGAGACAGCCTACAGGACCGGTACACTTTTGACCCGCCATTTTCTGCCAGATCTTTGCCGGTTCAGTGGTACACTTTACGCCCGCGATTTATAACCGGAGTTGCTTGACGGAGACGACGCAAGTCGCGGGTCCAAAGAATTCGCCTTAAACGATAGGCAAGCCATACGCATTTACATCTGAGATTCGAAAGATTTTAACGTTGGATGGAATTGAATGAGAATAAAATTCAATCCTGGCCTAGTCGCTTGATTATTTTACCACCCTCGTCGCCCGCATGAGCACGATCGACGGAACCGTCTTTCAGCGCCGCGATGCTGTCGTAATCGCCGGCGGCGAGGGTGAGTTGGAGTTTGGATTGCCTGGCGTCGTTTTTAATATGCCTTTCTGTCTTGTGCGGTGACGTACCATCGGAGTCCTTCGACGGTGCTCAGGACGAACGGAAGGGAATAGATTTCTCCGTTCATGCTGAGGCTCTCGAAGCATTCCGAAGTTCGGCGCGGAACAAGTTACTGCTCCGCATAGATCATAAACTCCAACAGATTGGAGTCGGGGTCGCGAAAATAATAGCTAGTGGCTTTGGCGCGGCCGTGGTCGCGACCGCCGATGCGCTCCACCGGGCCTTCGATGATCTTGGCGCCGGCCTGCTCGATCAGCGCTTTGGCCGACTCGGCTGAGCCGTCCCAGACAAAGCAAAAGTCACCGCAGCCGGGTTTCGCCGTTGGGCCGCGCAAGGTGAACTTTTCGCTCTGCCATTTTGCGGGAGCGTGAAAGTTAATTTTGTTGTCGCCGAAATGAACCGAGTAGGCCTGGCCTCTATCCTGCACGCCGAAGCCCAATGCGCGGTAGAAAGATAGCATCGCTTCGGTGTTCTGAATCGGTATGGCGACGTGATCGAAGCTGCGGATTGACATGGTGGCCTCCAGAATTGAATAAGAGTCACGCGCGCAGGAATGGTTCGCTTTGATTCGATCCGATCATTACTGACGTAGGGGCAGACCCCTGTGTCTGCCCTCCGGAGCGGGCGACCACAAGGGGTCGCCCCTACATCGGATTTTGAATTCGAATCACGACCCGTGTGCTGTTCGCTTTTGGAAAAACTCAAATTGCTTTATCGCTCCTAAGAACGGTGCGCAAGCGCACCCTACTTTCAAATTACTTTTGTAGCTCGCGGGCGAGGCGTTGTGTTTCGTCCATCACTCGCAGCAGATTACCGCTCCAGAGTTTTGCGATTTGCGTTTCGCTATAACCGCGGCGGACTAACTCGATGGTGACATTTACTGTTTCGCTGGCGTCGTTCCAGCCGGTGACGCCGCCGCCGCCGTCGAAGTCGGAGGAGATGCCGACGTGGTCGATGCCGATCAGTTTTACCGCGTAGTCGATGTGGTCGACGAAATCTTGCAAGTTCGCCGACGGCTCGCCGGCGAGTTGTCGGTCGATGGCGGCGAGCTTGCTTTCGTATTCCGCGCGTTGCTCGGCGGAAAGTTTTTTCAGCCCGGCTTGGGCACGGGCGCGTTGGCTCAATTTATTTGGATCGGCAAGATCGTAGGGTTTTCTGGCCTCGGCGAGCGCGGCGGCGCGCTCGGGGGAATCTTGTGCTGTGGTTTTGACGAAGTCGTGATAGGCGACCAATTGCATGACCCCGCCGGTTTTCTTGAGCGCGAGCATTTGTTCGTCATCCAAATTCCGGCTCACATTGCATAGCGCACGCGCGCCGGAGTGGGAGGCGATGATCGGCGCTTGGGACAGCGCGGCGGTTTGCATCATCGATTCCTTTGACGCGTGGGAGATGTCGACCATGATGCCGAGGCGATTCATTTCGGCGATGACTTGTTTGCCCAGCGACGAGACGCCGTGCCACTTCCAGCCTTCGCGTTCACCGGTGTGCGAGTCGCCGAGTTGGTTGTGGCCGTTGTGGGTGAGCGAGATGTAGCGCGCGCCGCGCTGGTAGAATTCGTTGACGCGATTTAGATCTTCGCCGAGCGGGTAACCGTTCTCGACGCCCATGAGCGCGGCTTTCTTGCCGCCGGCGTGAATGCGCCGAATGTCGTCGGCGCTTAAAGCTAATTCTATTTGCCTTGGCGCAATTTCACTTGTGAAGCGGCGCACGGCGGCGAATTTCTCCACAGCTGCATGGTAAGCGCGCTCATAGCCCGCCGCTTGGAGCGCGTCGGCATTCTGCGATTCTCTGGTCTGGCCGACGTAGATGACGAAGAACAGCGCATCGAGGCCGCCGTCGATCATGTTGGGCAGATTGAATTGAGTTTCCCCGCGCTCGGTATAGTTGCGCGCGCCGGTCAAGTCTTCCGGTTCGAAATCGATGTGGGAGTCGATGACGAGGATTCGCTCGTGAATCGCGCGGGCCTTTCCCTCTACGTTGGCATTGACGGCGGGCACAGGCTGAGATCGATTGTGGGGTGGCATGCTGAATAAAAAGAAACGCTTTAGGCCGCAACCTCAATGGTGGCGTAGAAATCAACTAATCTATCTGTGCGCCGAGGTGTAACGGAGCGGTGGCGTGGATGCGGCGCTTTGATACCGTCTTCGCGCATGCCTTTGAGATGCAAAGCGATGGCAGTTTGGATCCGCCGTAGGGCTGCGTCAATCGTCTTGCCGGTTGCAACGCAACCAGGAAGATCTGGTACAGATGCGCCCCAATCACTTTCAGGGTCTTTGTTGACACGAACCAAGTACTGTAGCTTCTTCATCGTCTCACTCCTTTGAGGCCGGCTTGTCGGATCACTGACGCTAGAGTTCCCTTCGGCATATCGTCGCCGGGATGACCACTTACCGTAACGCGTCCAGGTTTTGTCGCATGCTTGAATTGCCGGTGACTTCCTTCGGTCACAATGCTGCGCCAACCGTCTGATTCGATCCATCGGATCACATCTCGCACTTTCACTTTGCCAATATACCAGAAGGAATGAAGCACTTGCTAGATTCAGTGCGTGCCTTCGGGAATTGACGCTAGCAGTCTCTTGACAGTTGCTAGTTTATTCGGACATCTGGTTCGATGGAGCGCAAATGGTGGCTGGTTATCTTTGGCTGCATCACGCACGCCGTCAATACCGGATTTTGTTACTTCGGCATGAGCGCGTTTTTTCCGTCCTTCGAGCGCGAGTTCGGCTGGAGCCGCACGGCGATCTCCGGGGCGTTCTCTTTGGCGCGGGTCGAGTCGGGGATGCTTGGGCCTCTCGAAGGTTACATCGTCGACCGCGTCGGCGCGCCGCGCATCATGTACATCGGCATCGCGGTTTGCGTCTTGGGATTTTTTTCGCTGAGCTTCGTCAATACGCTGCCGATGCTCTATTTGGCGATTGTTTTGGGCATCGTGCTCGGCTCCAGTCTCGGCTATCTGGTGCCGATCAGCGTGTTGATCGCCAAGACGTTCCGCGAAAAGCGCAGTTTGGCGTTCGGCATTTTTCGCACCGGGCCGGGGCTCTCCGGTGCTTTGGTTCCGTTCATCGGATGGATGATCGTTTCGTGGGGTTGGCGCACCGCGGCGATGGCGTCGGCGGCGATTCTTCTCACCGTCGGCATGCCGCTGGCGTGGTTGATCAATTATATTTATCGCCAGCATGCCTCGGCTGAGTTCAGCGCCAGCCGAACCGATGGCCATGTCAGCAGCGCGGCGCCGCGTGCCGACGATCCGCAATACACTCTCACCGAAGCGCTGCGCACGAAACTCTTCTGGCTGTTCTCCATCGCCATGGCGTTTCGCCATCTGGTCACCGAGGGCGTGTCGGTGCATTTCGTGATCCTGCTGGTCGACCGCGGTTGGAGCACGGAAGCGGCTAGCGGTTTGCTCGGTCTGTCGGCGATGATCGGTGCACCTGCGCGTTTGTTGATGGGTTGGTTGGGCGATATCGTCGACAAGCGCCGTTTGGCGATGGGCTTACTCGCGGCGTTGAGTATTTCCGTTCTGGTGATGGGCTGGAGCGCCGCGCCGTTCTTGTTCACAACCTGCATGGTGATTTATTCCCTCGCTTACGGCGGCCTTGCCGCCTTGCAGGAACCGATCCGGGCGGATTATTTCGGCACGAAAGCGTTCGCGACCATCCAAGGCGTCAGCCGGTCGGTGACGACCGCGGGCACTTTCATGGGTCCGATCCTGGCGGGAGTTTTCTACGACCTGACGAAAAGCTACACGGTGGCTTTCACGATTTTTGCGGTGATGAGTTTAGTGTCGATGTTCTTCATGTACTTGGCCAAGCCGCCGCCAAATAAGTAAAACATTTTCACCACGAAGGACACGAAGAGCACGAAGGTCGGAGTTACGATTATCTGAAACCTTCGTGTCCTTCGTGCCTTCGTGGTGAGGTCCGATTTCTCGCTACGGCGGGCGGGCGCTGAAATAAGCTGCGGGCGATTGAAGCGGCGCGCGTTGGTGCGCTATAAGAATTCATTCTCAATGAACTAGTTTTCCACTTTGGAGGCCCCAACATGGACGCAGATAGCACCCCCGGTTACGAACTTCTCTATGACATCATTCGGCGCCGCTCGAGCGTGCGCAAGTTGAAACCCGATCCGATTCCGGACGGCGCCATTGAAAAAATTCTCGAAGCAGGGCGCTGGGCGATGTCGGGCGCCAACTCGCAGCCGTGGGAGTATATCGTCGTCAAAGATCCGCAGGTGAAAAAGGATCTGTTCAAATGTTACTCGGAGGACAACACCGACTTTATTTACTGGATGGAGCAGCAGCGCGTCTTCGAGCTGCGCCATCCGGCCTATCAAATGACCGCCGACAAGGCGGTGGAGCAGCAGCGGCGCGGCGCCGGTTGGTCCGAAGCGCCGGCGTTGATCGTCGTCGTCGGCGACGGGCGGCGCCAGTGGGGCACGGTGCAGGGCGCGCATACCTTCGGCCGCGATCAATCCCATCTCACCGACGGTTTGGCGAACACCTGCACGTTCATGCATCTCGCTGCGGTGTCGTTGGGGCTCGCGACTCAGTGGGTGTCGATTCACTTGCAAGAGCCGTTCAAGAAAGTTCTCGGCGTGCCGGACTTGATGATGTTGTATCTGATCATTCCCATCGGCTATCCGGCGGTGCAGCCGTCCGAAGGCGTGCGCCGCCCGCTGGCAGAGATCGTCCATTACGATCACTACGAGCAAGATAAGTTCATGAGCAACGAGCGGGTGATCCAGTATCTCTACGAGCTGCGCGGCAAGACGTTGCAAACTTACCGGCAGTCTTATGTGGGGAAGGATGATGCTGGTAAGGGGTAAATGAGAGATGAAACTCCCCGGCGGCGACCGCGCCGATCTCGGCACCAAGATCGAGGATTATGTGCTGAACCTTCGACATTGGGAGGGGCGCCATAAGGCTCGGGTTTTCGAATCGGTCCTCGGTATTACGCTCGCCAACCGGGAAGTGTTGCGTCAGGCCATTCTTTCGGCCGCCGAGAACTCGGAAGACGCCGAGCCTCTAGGAAACAACGGTCACGGGGAGGTTTACATTTCACGTTTTCCCTTGGAAACTCAGCGAGGGCGCGCGACAGTTCTAACCGTGTGGATCATCCGAGACGGCGAAGACTTCCCCCGGTTGGTGAGTTGTTATATAGTTTAGGCCATGGGCGGCGAAATCAAAATGCATGACGTGGTTGCCTTGCTACATGACGTGCAGACGAAGCACTTCGAGGGCGGTGTGCCTTTGCTTCTGCGCCGCGGTCAGATCGGCACTGTTGTAATGACCTATCAGGTTGGTGCGTGCGAAGTTGAGTTCGCTGATCGCGACGGCCGTGCCTTTGCCATCTTATCGGTTCGGTCCGATCAATTGATGGTTCTCCACGACACACCCGATTTCGCGGCTGCATAGCCGAGCGTCCAGTCGTCCCTTTTCCCGCGTAGGGTTAATCAATCCGTTCGCCTTCTTATCGAGATCACTGACAAATTTCCGATTGGGAAAAACACATGCGCAAAAAAATCACTCGGCGAGTTTTTTGCTCGATGCTTTTGGCTCTGCCCTTTTCTGCCCACGCCCAGCAGCCGAAGAAAGTCTCACGAATCGGGTATCTAGCGCCGGTCGATGCAGCTAGTGACGCCGCTCGTGCCGAGGGCATTCGGCTGGCGCTGCGTGAGCGCGGCTACATCGAAGGACAAAACATCGCCACCGAGTACCGCTATGCCGAGGGAAATCTCAATCGGGTTCCTGAGCTTGCGGCCGAGCTGGTGCGTCTCAAGGTCGATATCATCGTCGTGGCAGGAGGGGTGCCGCTGATCCAAGCGGCCAAGAATGCGACCAAGACGATTCCCCTCGTAATGGTGGGCACCGGTTCCGATCCTGTCGAGTCAGGATTAGTTGATAGCCTTGCCCGTCCTGGCGGTAACGTCACCGGCCTGACAAATCTTGGCGTAGAATTAGGCGGGAAGCGGCTGGAGCTGCTCAAAGAAGCGGTTCCCAAACTTGCCCGTGTTGCGGTTCTGTACGACCCGGGCATTTCAGGCACGGCGCGCGAGGTGAAAGAAGATCTCCCAATCGCGGCGCGCGCGCTAAAGTTGACTCTTCAACCCTGGGAGATAAGAGCTACGAACGAGTTCGAGAAAGTGTTCGCGGCGCTGAATAAGCAGCGCCCGGATGGACTCGGGGGACCGCTACCGTTTGCTAACCGAAAACGGGTCGCGGACTTTGCGATAAAGAGCCGGCTACCATCGATGTACATCAACAAGAGTTTCGTAGAAGCCGGCGGGCTCATGTCTTATGCGGCGGACCAAACGGAGAGCTACCAGCGCGTCGCATATTTTGTCGACAGAATTCTGAAGGGAGCCAAGCCCGCCGATCTGCCGGTGGAGCAGCCGATGAGATTTGAGTTCGTCATCAATCTCAAAACCGCGAAGCAGATCGGCCTGACGTTACCGCAGTGGACGCTGATGAAGGCGACTAAGGTGCTTCAATGATTAGTAAGGGGTGAAGGGTAAGGAGTGAGGCGTGTTCGGAAAAGTTTTTGCAATTTTTTTTAGTTTGCTTGTCGTTCTCGTGCCGCACGGGATCGCGTTTAGCGCGCAAGTTAAGATCACCGCCGGCTACGGCGGCGAGTTGGGGTATCAGGCGCCGATATGGGTTGCTCATGAATTAAAATTGTTCGCGAAGCATGGCATGACTTCGGAGCTGGTACGGATCGCCGGTGGGGCGCGCAGCACGGCGGCGTTGTTGGCCAATGCGCTGCAACTGTCGCAGAGCGCGGGCGTGGCGCCGGTGCAAGCGAATTTGGCGGGCGGCGATCTGGTGATCATCGCGACTTCGACCAATCGACCGACGGTGAGTATCGTCGGTCAGCCGAAGACGGTAAAAAAACCCCAGGATCTGGTTGGCAAGACCGTCGGTCTCGTCGGTCCGGGTGAGATGAACACGTTCTTTTTTTTGAATGCGATTGAACGCTGGGGCATCGATCCGAAGTCGGTCACGGTTCTCGCTATTCCCGGAACTCAGCCGCGGCTCGCCGCCGTGGTCGCCGGCAGCATCGACGCGACGGTGTTGGCGCCGCCGTTTAGTTTCGAAGCGGAGAAATATAATTTGACGCAGTTGGCTGATTTCGCCACGGGAACGGATGCCTTTCCCCAATCCGGTTTGGTTGTGCGCAAAGAACTTTTGCGCAGTAATCGCGACCTGGTCAAGCGCATGTTGATGGCCTACGTCGAAGCGATCCACATTCTCAAAACTGATGTCGAAAGAAGTCTGCCGATCATGAAAAAGTATATGCGCATCACCGACGAGGTCATCGCCAAGCGCAGTTACGAATATTACGCCAAACTGTTTTCCTTCCCGCCGTTGACCGACGAGAAGGGAATCGGCGTGGTGCTCAAGTTTCTCGCCACCCAGCCGGGCGGCGCCAACGCGAAGAGTGCCAAAGCGGAAGAGTTTTTCGACAACAGTTTGCTGGCCGAGCTGCAACGCGAAGGTTTTTTCGTGCGCATTGCCGCTGGAAAGGGATTGTAACGCGGTGGGAAGAGTAATCTAACCACAAAGACTACAAGGGTCACAAAGTAGGGGCGCGATTTATGGCGCCCTTGGACCGAAGATGGGGATTAATTAACCGCAAAAAGCGCAAAGTGGGCAAAAAAGATATTGAACTTGTAGGGGCAGCCCCCCGTGGTTGCCCCTACCGTGCTAGGTAAATTCACCGAGGTAAATGTGTCTGTCGATCCGATTACCGTGGAAATTATTCGCTGTTCTCTGAAGGCCGCTGCTAACGAGATGTCGGCGGTTTTGAAAAAGACCGCTTACAACATGATGATCTACGAGGTGCAGGACTACTGCGTCGCGGTGCTTGATCATGAGGGGCGGACGATGTCGCAGAATGAGGGCGCGCTGCCGATCTTTCTCGCCGATCTCGGCGTGGCGGTGCAGGACGGCATCGAGGTCTATGGCAAAGACAACATTCATCCCGGCGATGTGTTTCTCGTCAATCATCCGGAAATCTGCGGCCAACATTTAAACAACATGGCGGTCTACACGCCGTTCTTCTGGCAAGGCGAGTTGATGTGCTTTCTCGCCGTGCGCGCGCATTGGATCGACGTCGGCGGCGGCAGCACCGGGTTCGGTTCGAGCAATACGCGGGACGTTTACGAAGAGGGGCTGCAAGTGCGCTCGGTGAAAATCTACAAGCGCGGCGAGCCGAATATCGAAGTGTTGCGCTTGATCGAAGACAACATTCGCTTTCCCGAATCGTCCTTTGGCGACTTGCGCGCGCAGATCGCCTGCTGCCGCACCGGCGAGGAACGCTTGGAACAAATTTGCCGCAAATACGGCGGCGCGCGCTTTCAGGAAGCGGTCACGGTGATCTGGGAGCAAACCGACAAACTCGTGCGCGAGGCGGTGCGTGGGATTCCGGACGGCGTGTACGAAGCGTCGTCGTTTCTCGACGACGACGGCAGAGTGATGAACAAGACGATTCCGCTCAAGATCAAAGTCGTCGTGCGCGGCGATGAGCTGACCATCGATTATTCGGAAGTCAGCGAGCAGGTGCCGGGCTTCATCAACTGCGGCGAATCCGGCGGCATGGCCGCGGCACGCGTCGCGTTCAAAGCGTTGACCTCGCCTAAGCGCGAAGTGAACGAAGGCTCATTTCTAGCGTTGAAAGTAATTCTGCCGCCGGGGAAAATTTTGAGCGCGCGCCGGCCGGCGCCCATCGGTGGCTGGAGTTTGTCGCTGCCGACGGTGCTCGACACGATTTTTCGCGCGCTCGCCCCCGCCTTGCCGGCGCAGGTGCCCGCGGCGCACAAGGGCGACATGGGCGGCTACGCGATCTTCGGTATGAATTCCAAAACCGGCCGGCGCTACGTTTGCCAGAACATCGTCGGCGGCGGTTGGGGCGGGCGGCCTTTCGAGGACGGCGTGTCGTCGGCGGTGTCGATGTGCCAAGGCGACGTAAAAAATACGCCCATCGAGTTGCAAGAACTTTACTATCCGCTGCTCTATGAATGCCATGAGTTTAGAACCGACAGCGGCGGCGCCGGCAAATTTCGCGGCGGAGTCGGCGTCGAAATAAAAGTACGGCCGTTGGAAAATTTTTTTCTGAGCCGCAACACCGATCGCATCAAGTGCCCGCCATGGGGATTACTCGGCGGCGCGGAGGGGGCGGTCAACGAGACGCGCATTGAGCGCAACGGCAGTGAAGAAGTGCTGCCGGGGAAATTTAGCCATTTATTAGTTCACCCCGGCGAGACCGTCACTTTCTTCACTGCCGGCGGCGGCGGTTACGGCGATCCGGCTGAGCGCGATGTTGCGGCGGTGAAGCGGGATGTGGAGTTGGGTTACGTTTCCAGAGCGAAAGCTGAAGAAGATTGCCCCGCAGCATTTGGGCGCAAGGTTTGAGTGACCCCTCAACCAAACAACGGAAGAGGACTTATCGCAAAGAACGCAAAGGACGCAAAAAATAAATGAGATTCGTAGGGGCGGGTTTGAAACCCGCCCTTTTCGCTATGCGCGCTGTCGGTTTTTTCCAAAGCAATAGGCATCGATCACGATGTTAGCCTCGCGATCAAAAAATTCTGCCTTGCAATCACTGCAGATTTCCCGCTCCACATCGGGAACTAAGATCGAGCGGTCCTTCACTTTTGCTCGGAACGATTTCCGCAAGCGTTTGATGCCGCGGCTACCGCAGTTCGGACAGCTCTTAAGTTCGATTGTTTTCATATCGACCGTTTTGCTGAGACTAGAATATAAAGCGTTTCTTCGCCGAATTCTTTCCTGATTACGCCTTTAGTATAGATCGACAATCCGTCAAAGGTAAACCCTTCTATAATGTAAAGTGTTTCTCTGCGGCCCACCCGAAATGGACTGGTGGATCGCAGGATCTTTTTTATTCCAGGCGCGCCGATGATCGCCTCAAGTACGTCTGTCTGTAACAATCCATCCCGCAACCGTTCAAGCTCCGCTTTGCGCGTGAAACGATATTGTCCGAGTAGGATCAATCTCTTGATCCTTGCCAAATCACTGCTACGCATAGCCGAACATAGTTTATCTCCTGCTCTTTTGCCAATTCCGTAATGGCGCTACCTGAGAACATCCGGGCCAGCTAAGAGTTAGACTGGGCAGCTAATCTCTGATGTCCTGCAGAAAGGGTTCGGTGGACATTTCCATGCCGACGCCTTTTTCTCTTGCCAAGTTGTAGGCTTTCGCCGCCACCGCGGCGAACTGAAATCCGAGCAAGCCGAGATTGTGAAAGAAGGTGATCTGCTCCGGCGCGCTGCGCCGCTTGGACGGATCATTCAATAAATCCGTGAGGTCGGGATAGTTGACGAAGTCGAGATTGCTCACCGGCCGCTTGGGGATGCGCGCTTGTTGTTCGGCGCTGCCGACGACCCAAGAGGCCCAGCCGTGATGGCGCTCGGAGTCCGCCATGCCGCCTTTGGCGCCGAAGGTTTCGCTGCCGACTTGGACGACGATGTCACAGCGCTTGACGATGTCCCAGCTGAATTCTTTCGAGCTGCAATTCGCTAGATGCATGCCCTTCTCGATTAAGCTTGGATCGGTGACGACGAGCTTGTTCGAGTCCGTGCACGTCGCGACGATGTCCGAGCCGCGCACCACCGGTTCGGCGCGATCGAAGGGTTCGACGGGTATGCCTAATTCTTTCGTCATCTCCTCAGCGAAACTCTCGCGATGTGACTTCGTCGGACTGTAGATTTTCACTTTGGTGATTTTTCTGACGGCGCAAAACGCCGGCAAATAAGCGCGCGCCATGCCGCCGGAGCCGAGCATGCCGATCACCGATGAGTCTTCGCGGGCGAGATAGCGCAATCCGAGCGCCGCGCCTGCGGCGACGCGCAGGTGATGCAAGATGCCGTCGTTCATCATCGCCAACGGGGCGCCGTTGCGCGTGCTGAACAGCATCAAGAAGCCGCTGAAGGTGCCGGGCGTGACGCAGTGTAATTCGTCGGTGCCTTGCGCCGTCCAGGTGACGATGTCGGATTTCATGCGCGTGCAAAAAATTCCCCAGGGTTCGATGGCGCCTTCCATGCTGCCCCAGCGGTAATAACCGTCGTCGCGGCCGCAGGGCATCCAGACATCGGTGCGCGGCCGCGACACCGCTTGGCCGCGGGCGAGAGCGTGGAACGCTTCATCGAGGGCATCGATGCAGTCTTTGGGCGTCAGAAGTTTGGCGATGTCTTGGTTGCTGAGATAGATCATGGTGATGCCTCCGCTTGGGTCATATCGAGTTTATGTCCGAACTGAGAGACTGGTTGAATGATTGGGAAGGTTGGTTCATTGATCCCCCCTTTGAAAAAGGGGGGCAAGGGGGGATTTTCCTCAGCGAAGTGTTTCACGCGCACAAAATTCAAATCCCCCTCAGTCCCCCTTTTCCAAAGGGGGAAGTTATAAGACTTGATTAAACGCATCGCGGCGACAAGTCATCAGCGATACAAACCGTCGATGTAACCGCTGCGGTCAAGCTCTTCCAAAAATCTCGTGTCGATAAAATCTTTTGGATCGGCGGTTTTTGCCGCGGGGATTTGCTCGGCGAGTTCGGCGAAGACCGCTTTGAAGCCGTCGATGGTCGGAAACGGTTTACGCGGCAGGAAACTGCGCAACACTTGCAGCGCTTCTTCCTGATCGCGATCTTGCTGCAAGCGAAGATATCTGCGAAACGCTTGCTTGGAAATTTCCGCATGGGTCATCGCTAGATGAATGCCTTCGACGAAGGATTTCACCACCCGGCGTGAAACGTCCGGCGATTTCGCCAGCTGGGCGCGCGTCGTCACCAGGCCGGTGTGCTGGAAGGGAACGTTCATCTCTTCCATGTTGGCGAGCATGCGCAGGCCGGCTTCCTGGGCTTTTTTATGATCGGGCGGCTCGACGATGGTGGCGTCGATGCTGTTCGCCATTAACGCGGCGAGTCGCGTCGGCGCGCCGCCGACTTGGATCAAAGTCAGATCCTTTTCCGGATTCAAACCGAGCTTGGTTAGCAGCAGGCGGGTGGCGCGATCGGCGCCGGCGCCGAAACGCGATACGCCGACCCGTTTGCCGCGCAGTTCCGCCGTGGATTTGATTTCCGGGCGCGCGACCAGCCGGTACAAAAGATGATTGAGAAAACTGGCGACCATGACTAGATCCGCGCCTTGTAATTTCGGCGCCGACATCAAAGAGCCTGTCATCTCGCCGAAGGTGATGTTGCCGGCGATCAGCGCGCGCTGCACCAAGGCGCTTTCCAAGTATAGCACTTCGACGTCGAGGCCGTTTTTCTCGAACAGTCTTCCTTCCTTGGTGATCCACAGGACGGACATTGCGACCGATGGCGCGCCGTAGCCGATGCGCAGCTTGTCGGCGGCGCGAAGCGGATAAGGGAGCGCGCAGCTTAGGAGGAAAAGCAGGATTAGTGTGTGGCAGCGGATTATTTTCATAGTGTCAGGGGTTCAAAGCGTTCAAGCCGCGCCCTCACCCTAACCCTCTCCCATCGGAATGGGCGAGGGAGCAGGATTTTCGAACCGAATTGCTTGATCCGAGCGAAGCGGTTGAACGGCTTGAACGATTGGAACGAGATTTCATATTTTACGGCGTCGAGAGTTTTTTCAAAATGTTCACCGCTTCCTTGGGCGCTTTCAAAATCGACGCGGCGATGCTGCCGGCGTCATCGCCGGGCACCAGGCGCGGCGGTGAGCCTTGGCTCTTGGTCCATTCGGTCAGAAAGATTGGGTCCTTGCCCATCGCTTGAAACGCTTGGCGTAGTTCGGAAATTAGCGCTGGCGGAGTCTTGGGCGCGACGGCCATCATGCGTGTGAGCGAGTAGCCGCCGATCAAAGCTTTCTCCGCTTCCCACGCTGGGCCGGCCGGATCGCGTCCATAGATTGCGCGATAGACTTCGGCGATGGACGGCGCGTCGATGCCGAGCTCTTTCCATGCCGGATCCTTGGCCACGTTGCCCTTGCCGTCGAGGAAACCGACCTGGTAAAGAATCGCCGCCCAACCTTCACGCACCCAGGGGAGCACCGAGCGCGAGATGCCGACGGCGGTTTCTTGGGTGAAATTTATTTCAGCGCGCTCGAAGGCAAGACGGATCGGGCCGGCGCCGCCGTAGCCGGTGACGTAGGTCGGGTTTTTCACGCCGAGCAAATTCATCGCCGCCAGCATCGACACGTCTTTGATCGAACCGTAGCCCGAGCCGCCGATAACGATGGGCGCTTTCGGATTCAACAAATCGCGCGCCGACTTTACGCCGGTCTTGTCGCTGCGTACGAACGCCGCGACCGATTCGGAGCTGCCGCCGATAATCGGCATTTTCATGATGTCGAATTCGATGCCGGGCAGCTCGATCAATTGATTGATCGGTGTGCCGGTGGCAAATAGCGCGGTGAGTCCGTCCGGTTTGGCTTTGTTGTAAACATAGTTGGTGCCGATGATCTCGCCGGCGCCCGGCATGTTTTCGACGACCAGGGTCGGATTGCCGGGAATGTGGCGCGGTAAATGGCGCATCATCAAGCGCGCGACGATGTCGCTGCCGCCGCCGGCGGCCGAGGCGACGATGACGCGCAGAGTTTTGCCTTGGTAAAAGGGCTCGGCGGCGAAATTATTTTTCGCGAACACTGATACGAATAGCGCGACGACCAAAAGAACGCGAGACGATCTTGGGTGATTCACGATGACTATACTTTCTTCTCTTACTTCCTCTCCCTCTGGGAGAGGATTGAGGTGAGGGCGCACTTCAATCGAATACCCCTCATCCTAACCTTCTCCCGCAAGGGGAGAAGGAACTTCGGACTCTTCGTTGACGCATTGCTGTCTACGTGGTTAACAATTTCGCCAGCACCGCGACATCGTCGATTTCTTCTAGCCGCAGCGCCAGGTCGACCGCTTCATCGATCTTCGCGCCGCTAATCGGTCTTGCCGCATAGCTTGCCATGCCGCGGAAGGCGTTGACTAGTTCTTCCGATGTCACCGGGTTATTCGGATTGCCCTTTGGATATATGACTTTTGTGCTGAATGCTTTGCCGTCGCGCATGACGATTTCGACGACCTGCGGTTTGACGTCCATCGGACCGAGATCGAATTCCGGCGTGAGAATGGTTTTTACCCGCGCGGCGAGATGGAGAATCTCTGTGCTGCGGATTCTTGCGTCGGTGAATTCTTCCAACGACAGGCCGCCGCTGACGAGTGTGGCCGCGACGGTATACGGAATGCTGAACTGGGCGTCGACCACGCCTTCGGGGCGGTGCTTTTTCTTTTTCTCGTCTTCGCTCCAGCCGCCCACCGAGCGCATGTCGCGTTCGCCGATTTGCACGTGGACTTCTTGGATGTCCGGCGCTTTGATGCCGTGCTTGCGCATGAGATCTAGAACTCCGGTGACGGCGCAGTGAGTGTAGCGGCAAGAAGGGAAAGGCTTTGGGCCGACGAGAACGATTTCAAAGCGGCTGCCGAGTTGATCGAGCAGTTGGACGTAATCGCCTTCTTGTTGATAAAAGGTTTGGAAGAAGCCGGCCGCGCCTTGCAAGACTTCGCCTGCAGCCGGATAGCCGACCGATGCGAGGGTCGCCGCGACTACGCCGCTCTGCGATGCGAAGCCGACGCCGAGCCGCTTGCTTAACGACGGTGCCGTGGTGCTGTTGCCGGCGACGGTGGAGCGACAGAAGGCGATGCCGAGGGCGTTGTGCATGCCGTCTTCGTCCAATTTAAGAATTTTTCCGCAGCCTGCCGCGCTGGCGAAAGGACCGAGCGCGATGGCGCGGGCGTGCACCGGTTTCGGATTGGTCGCCAGGCCGAGACGTATGCCGAGGTCGACGCCTAGGCAAACCGCGGTCATGAATTCTTTGCCGGAAACTTTGCCGACTTTTTCCGCCAACGCGAGCGCAGCCGGTATGACAGTGATGGACGATTTGTAGGCGATGCGGTCGTCGTTGATGTCGAGCTCGCGGCTGTGGCCCATCGTCGCGTTAGCCAGCGCGGCCGAAGCGGCCGGGAGTTTTTCTCCAGTGACGAGCACCGAACTTTCATTGCTCTCACCGCTCAAGGCAATGGCGCCGGCGCGTACTTGCATGGCGCCTGGCGCGCTGGAACCGGCGAGAATGGTTCCGAGCGTGTAAAGAATATGCTCTTTGGTGGCGCGCCGAGCGTCGTCATCGAGCGCGTCGAATCCGGTGCGCGCTAGATAGCCGGCGATTTGTTTGGTTAAGGTGCCGCTGCCGATCATCTTCAATACCTCGATAAGAGTTCACACCGATTGACCAGTTGCCCTCACGCTTCGTTGCCCTCACCCTAACCCTCTCCCAGAGGGAGAGGGAATTCAGAAGCTAAGCGTGACGGTTTGAACGTCGTGAACAAGTTTAGTTTAGCTGCCGCGTCACGCAGCCTTTCAATCCTTCGTTGTAACCGCGGTCCCAGGCTTCTTCGTAGTCGGTCAATTCATTCAATAAGAGAATGTCGTCGTAAGTGCCGTGGCCGGAGCCGATGCGGCGCTCGGGGTGGACGCATTCGCGGCGCGGCATGGGCAGATTGTATTTCTTCCAGCTGTTGTAATAGTTGCCCATCAATTGGAGGTAATATTCCAGCGGGATCGGCGGTTGGTTCCATTGCGAGCCCAAGTTGGAACCGGGCTCACGGCGCCATTGGTTGAAGCGCGGGATGATGCCGTGGCTCATCATGAAGTCGACGCCGTCCGATGTCGACTTCACCGCTTCGGCGACGGTTTCAAAACCGTAGGGTTTCGCCATCTCGACGCCGCCGACGAAGTTGGGCCGCACGTTGCCTTCGCCGAAGATATCGACTTCGTCGATCATGCTTTTCACCCAGCCGTCCCAACCGACGCGGCGATTCTTGCCAGGATTGATCCATTCGAACAAGCGCTTTTCCCACACTTCCATGTTCGAATGGTGGCAGTCGACGCCAGCGGCGCGGTAATGTTTCATGGTGTCTTTGTCTTGGGCGTTGGATTGCAAGTTGACGAAGCGCCGCCGGCCGCCCCACTTGAGCGCGGAGACATATTCGGAATAGAAATCGAGCTCGTTCTTGCCGTGCAGGGTTTTCAAAATTGTCCCGCCAGTGATGAGGAAATCCATCGGCGGGGTAAACCCGACTTCATCAGTGGCGTCTTGCTCGATGGAGCGGGCGACTTCGACCATGTACTTGACCGGCTTTACCGGCGCGTCGAAGGTGAAGTCCTTGGACTCCTTCATCTGGCGCGCGTTGATATTGATATCGCAGAAGCGGCACTCTTCGTCCGGGCCCCAATACTGGCAGTTGCGAAACACGGTGACGAAATAACCGAAGGCGATGATCTCATGATAGGCCGTGCCGTCGTCGAATTTGCGCGCGTAATATTTCATCGGCTTGGGAAAATGGACATCGCAAATCTCTTTGCCGTTGAGCAAAAGTTTCGGCTGGCCGTCGACGACGTCGATGACGTAGGGCGAATTGGAATCCAGAGTCGTTTGAATGCTCACCGGCCGAAGGCCGTACATGCCGCGGCGAATGGTGAACCACTCGGGAATCTTGCGGTACTCCTTGCGCTTCATGTCTTTCATCGCCATCAGATCGTAGGAAAACAGCCGGTAGGATTTCACCAGCGCTTGGGAAGCCAATTCCAACGCGGCGTCGGTGAACCAGTGGCCGACGCGCAGGAGGTCGTGCTTCAAGATAACTTCTCGCGGCAGATCGCCATAGCTTAAGAAATAATTTTCCAGTTCGCCTAAGGATCGACTGTTGGTCTCTTCTGCGATCGCTTCCATTTTGTTGGTTTCCTTTCCGGAGAAAAAGTTTATGGTTGTTAATCCAAAACTGGGCTATCGAGTTCAGACGACTTTCATTGACAATTTTTCTAATCGAATGTTAGATGCCTGTCAAACTGTTATTCAACTGACGATCTTGCCGGAGGGATTGCGATGCTCACGATCGATGCCGACGCTCACGTCATGGAAGGGCCGCGCACTTGGGAATATTGCGATCCGTCAGAGCGCAAGTTCATGCCGGTGTTGGTCGATCCCGGCGCCGGCTCCGACCGGCAGTTCTGGCTGGTCGATGGGAAAATCCGCGGCCATGTGCGCCATGTGATTAAGCCGAAGGATTTTCACGCCCTCGCCCAAGCCAGCGGCCGCGACATGGTGGTGCCGCCGGAAGCGCAGCATCTCGAAGATGTCCAAGCTCGTGTGCGCCACATGGACGAGATGGGCATCGATCTCCAAGTCATGTATCCAACGATCTTTATCCAGCAGGTCACCGACAAGCCCGAGTTCGAAGTGCCGATCTGCAAAGCCTACAACCGCTGGATGGCCGATGTCTGGAAACAGGGAAACGGCAGGCTGCGCTGGGTCTGCGTGCTGCCGCTGTTGAGCCTGCAAGACGCCATCGACATGTTGCCGTGGTGCAAGGAGAACGGCGCGGTGGCGGTGTTGATGCGGCCGTTCGAAGGCTATCGCTTGATTCAAGATCCTTATTTTTATGGACTCTATGACGCGATGACCAAGCATGACCTGCCCATCGGCATGCATATCGGCAACGGCAATCCATCGTGCTTGGACATCACCCGCCAGCGCGTCGGCTACGGCGCCGGCTTCTGGAGCATGTCGGCCAACACCGCCGGCGCCTGCCACGCGGTGATCACCAGCAAGCTGCCGGAAACTTTTCCTAAGCTGCGCTTCGGTTTCATCGAAGCCTCGGCGCAGTGGATTCCCTGGGTCTTCAAAGATATCAAACGGCGCGCCGAAGGACGCAAGCTGCCGGAGAATTTTTTCGAGACCTACCGTCTTTATGTTTCCTGCTACAGCAGCACCGACGATATCGAATACATCGCCCAGTATTCCACCGAGAATGTGCTGATGACCGGCACCGACTACGGCCACGTCGACATGTCCGTCGAGATCGACGCGCTGCGCACGCTGGAAAAAAACGGCAAGGTGCGTCCCGAGCTGGCGCGGAAAATCTTGTACGATAACCCGGCACGGTTTTATGGGATTCGATAATTGCGTTCAATTCGTTCGCGCCGTCGAGAGTTACTGCATGAGCGTGGAACATGCTTCGATCGTTCGACTTCGCTCACGACAGGCTCCCTCGGCTGTGCCTTTAGTCCCGAGCTTGTCGAGGGATCAGCATGAACGGAATTACAACCGTGGATTCAAATCGCTCTCCGTTCGTCCTGAGCTTGTCGAAGGACTCCGAGGAAGTTTCTCTCAGACTTGGTAAAAACGGAGGGTGTGGACGATGCGGAGAGCGGTGATTCGTTTCGCGGTATTGTTTTTGTTTGCGACGTTGTTTGTTCAAGCGAGCGCCTTCGCGCAGCTGACCAAACTTAATGTCGGCTATGTCGGCATCACTTCGGACAACGCGGCGGCGTTTATCGCGCGGGATACGGGCATTTACGCGCGCAACGGGCTCGACGTGCAGTTGATCTACATGAACAGCGGCAGCACGGCGGTGGCCGCTTTGATCAGTGGCGACACGCCGATCACGCAGACCGCCGGGCCTAGCGTCATCAATGCGACCATGAACGGCTCGGACACGGTCATGATTGCAGGTGGCAATGTGACGCTCGATTACTGGTTGCTCAGCCGCCCGGAGATCAAGACAGCGGA
>SHYW01000104.1 GCA_009692615.1 Deltaproteobacteria bacterium
CGTGCGGCCTCAACCACGGTGATCTCGCTGCGATATACTCGTTGAATTACGTCTAGTCGTTTCTCGTCTTTCATTGTCAGGGTTGTCATCCTTCCACCCTGACATAATTACGTTGCCGTTAACCCCTGACATAATCACTTTGCTACAACCGTCTAATGTCGTTGCGTTGACATTGATTTATGTTCTAGGATAGTTTCGGTCAAACGAACTTCCGATAAAGCGACAATGGGTCGCACAGATACCAAAATGGAGAATATCATATGACAGCGCCAACTGGAAACTACCAAAGAGTGAGCGGTTTCACATTTACCAAAGAAGAGAATGAGCAATTGACCCGCGTTGGTCCGGGAACACTGATGGGAGATTTGTTTCGTCAATACTGGATCGCAGTCATTCCGTCGTCGTTCCTTCAAGAGTCCGGCGTTAAGCCTTTACGGGTACGGCTTCTTGGCGAAGACTTGGTGCTATTCCGCACCTTGAAAGGAAAGATTGGTTTAGTCGGCGCCTACTGTCAGCACCGTTTGGCGCCGCTTTATTTCGGACGCGTCGAGGACGACGGCATTCGTTGTCCCTACCACGGTTGGAAGTATTCGACTGACGGCAGCTGTATGGAGATGCCGAACATTCCTGCTGATCAACAGTTTCGTGATGCCATTCATCACCCTGGTTATCCTTGTGTCGAGTACGGCGGGATCATCTGGACATATATGGGTCCGTCGAAAGAACTACCTGCGTTGCCTGAATTTGAATTTGCGCTAGTCCCTGACGAGCAACGCACCTACCGTGTGTTTCACCAAGAATGCAATTACCTCCAGGTACTCGAAGGCGGCATCGACGCGACGCATGTCATGTGGCTCCATTCGCCTTATAATTTGGCCGATGAGAAAGTGGCCGAAGAACACCAGCCCTCGCAGCAGTTGGTCGCTAACAAATCGGGCATGCGGACACCGATGGCAATCGAGATCGTCGACACGGCGGCGGGCTTCATGTACGGCGCCAAACGGCCGTTCGGCGCGGGCGAGGACTTGTGGCGCGTCAACCAATTCATCATGCCCTTCTATTCGATGCCGCCGGGCAGCGAATTGCGCGGCGCGCGCATTTATACGCCCATTGACGACGAGAACTCGATCAAATGGCAAATTAATTGGTACCCGACGAAGGAAATTATGCAGTCGGGTAAAAAAGGCGACCGATTGAATTTCCCGGAAGAAGAGTATTTACCGGCGACCCATGAGCCTTATAGTTTCATCCGGCCGAAAGCGACTAAGGCAAACGATTATCTGATCTCTTGGGACGTGCATCGCACCCAACGGATGGGCATCACCGGGGTGAATCTCCAAGACCGCTGCGTCACTGAGAACGAAGGGCCGACGCCGATCCTCGATCGGAGCAAGGAAAATCTCTGCAGCGGCGATTACGCCACCATTAAGGCGCGCCGAATGTTGCTCAACGCGGCCAAAGCGCTGCGCGAGCGCGGCACGCTCCCACCAGGGGTTAAAGATCCTCGTGTGTACCGCGTGCGCGCGACTTCGAAGGTCGTTGCCGATTCAACTTCTTGGGTCGAAGGTGTGAAGAGCGACGTGCTGGTATCCGGCAGCACGGCGTTGAGCTGAGAGAGCTTTGCTAGACGATATGAGAGAACGACAATCAATGTCCTTCCCGGAGATGGTTGAATTCCCTCGCCACTTCGACGGTACTCAGGACATGCTTCAGGAGAAGTCAAAATCCGTCATGCCGGTGAAAACCGGCATCCAGGGTGGCGCGGGAGTGACGAACACGGAGAACCTGGATTCCCGCTTCAGCCTGAGGCTGATCCGTCCTTTGGCGGATTCGCGGGAAAGACGGATGGGGCAGTCGACTTCCAGTCAACATTGTCGAAATCCCTCGGCATCGAGCCGAGGGTGGTTCGGTTCACATCGCCTCACCGGTCGGCTGATCAGTAGCCATACTTCTCAACGAGTGGTTGCAGCCGTTCGAGATTGCGCTTGACCTCTTCGGTCTGCGAGATCTCGTGCCATGCTTCTTGAGCCAACTCTTGGCGGATTACTTCCTTGACGTCTTGGCGTGTGATCGAGTGCGATAGCACGCCGGCGTCCTGATGCTCTTCCAGAATGCGCTACACTCCTTCTTCGCTGACGTGGCCGTCTAACGGTACAAAGTAACTCTCCATCAGCGTCGGCGACAGCAGATCGCGCATGCGTTCGGACTCGTCGGGATTGTCGACTCTGAGCTTGGCCTCGACAAAACGGTGAAACGGGAAATTCTCCGGCGCCATGCGGATCGAGTGATAGCCGCGAATCTGCGCTTTCCAGTAGCGGAGAACCAGTTCCGGGTTTCGTTCGATGAAAGATTTGCGCGCGATGGTGACACGGTCGGGGCGGCCGTGGGGTTTGGTGTCTTCGACGAAATCATAAAGCTTGTTGAATCCTTGCTCTAAAAGCGTCGGCACGAACGGGTTGGCGACGATCGCGGCATCGGTTTCGCCGCGCAAGAGCGGCTTCCAAGCTTCGCGCATGGAGCCGTAGAGGTAGCCAATTTTCCAATCGATCTCGCGGTCGGGATCAACGCCGGCTTGGCGCAGCTGGTGCTCGAACCACATGGTCGCGATGCCGCCTTTATACCAGTCGCCGATTCTTTTGCCGCGCAGCTCGGCGATCGACTTGACGCCCGGGGCAGTCACCAGCGTGCCGGAAAACCAGTTGCGCCAGCCGCCGATGATCCGCACTTCATCATTGCCCAAAGCGCGCTCCGCAAACGGCGTGCGCACATGTACGTCGGGAATAATATCGATGCCAAACGCGATCATGTCGCGCACGACCGTGCCGACTTCGTCATATCTCTCGCCGCCGGGCCGGCTCGAATCGATCGCCTTGGGGTTGATTTTGGCGTGAACGATCTCGACATCCAGACCTTGCTGGGTGAAAAGTCCGGCTTCCAATGCGTATGTCGCCGCCCGCACATGGCCCGCATGCCAACAACCGTTGCCGACCCGTAGTTTCATGTGACTCCTGTGAGATTCTAGAATGAGCAAGGAAACCACCTTGCCACGTGATCGCGGCCAACCTATCAAGGTGTTTTGATCGGAGTCAAGTTTCTACAGCAGAAAAGTATCAGCGCTTCAGTTGTTCGAAAAATCCTTCTTTGTCCAACTCGGCGACCAGGCTGGAGTCCGCGAAGTCGGAGGGCTTTTTGCCCTTGAGCTCAGGGATAGCCGGAGTCATGTCTTCGATCGCCGCTTCCAGGGACTCACGGATCGGATAGGGTTTTTCCGGGTGCAGTCTGACGACGTAGTTGGTGTGGGTCGATTCCAAGAAGCGTGGGTCGACTTTGAGCTGCTTCAGCATCACACGGAAGGCGATCTCTTTATCGATTTTGGCCAGCCATATCCCTTCCGAAACGGCTTTGATAAATGCTTTCAGCTGTGTGCGCTGCGTGGTGAGAAATTGTCTCGAAGTGGAAAAATCGATAGTCGAGTTGACGCTATAGGCCAAGGCGTCGGCAAGGACGTTGAGCGGGTGGCCTTTGCGTTGGAATTGCGAAACGCTTTCCTGATTGGCCAGCGTGGCGTCTACTCGTTTCTGCAACAGCAAGGCAAGTCTCTCCTCGGACACGAGCAAGCCGGTGGGTAAAAGCTTCACGTCCTTACCCGGAATGAGACCGAGACGCGGCAGCAAGCGATCCAAGACGAAATCGGTCGAAGTTCCCGGACGGCTGGCGCCGATAATTTTGCCTTTCAATTGACCGATCGAAGTGATCGGCGGCAATGCGACCAGTTGATTGGGCGTCGATGAAAAGTTGCTGATGATGACGACCGGCGCGCCGCGCGCGGCCGCGCCGATAGTACCCTGGCCGCCGCCGACGACGAGTTGTACCTCGCCGGCGAGCAGTGATTGCAGCGAAGTCGACGAGCCACGGATGTAGACGATGTTGACCTCTAGGCCATGCTTTTGAAATAGCCTCTGCTCTTGCGCCACCAATATCGGAATGCGGCCTAATCCCACGGTCGAAGTGGCGAGGATCAGCCGCTCAAGTTTTTTTTCTTGGCTGTAGCCTGATTGTCCCAGCCACAACATAGACAAAAGGGCGAAACTCACTAGCAGAGGTCGCTTTTTCATCTGCATAAAATTACCTCTACTGCCGCACGAGAAATCTTTCCTGCGCCCAAACAGGCTCACGCAAGTGTAACGCAACGATGAAGATTGACAGCGCAGAAGCCTGCGAAATTTTCCCGCCTCCGAAATGATCCGGCTCAGAGTCTAGTGAAGTTAGGAAATTTTAACAATCGCGCCGCATTCGCGACTCTGCTTGACAGGCAACGATGACAAGTAATATGGCTTAAGTATCGTCGCCGTAGAAGGGGGTAGTTACCGATGATCAGTTACGCAGGAATGGATATCCTTGATACTCTGGACGAGCTAGTCGATCCCAAACACACGGCCTTGCTTCTGTGGGACTTCGCGGAAAATGTCGTCTTGAACCGCTACAGCACGGACGATCTCATCCGTAACGGTTCTCGTATGCTCGGGGCGGCCCGCGAGCACGGCGTGCTGAGAATCTTCTCGCATCAAAACAACATGCGTATCGTTGGCGACACCGGCGCGCCGACCGTGCGCATGAGACTCATCCGAGCCGGCAAATCGGTCGCGGCCATCGCGCGCGAGCCCGAGCCCAAAGGATTTCCCGCCAAACCGCAATTGGTCGAAGCGATGCGGCCGAAGGACAACGAAATCGTCTTTGAGAAATTTATTCCCAACGCTTTTCTTGGCACGTCCTTTGAGTGGACGTTGCGCCAACACGGCATCAAAACCATCGTTTTGACCGGCGTCAACGTGGCCACCGGCATCAACGGCACTGCCCGCGAGGCGATCTGCCGCGGCTTTTACGCCGTCGTCGCGCGCGACTGCGTCGGCACGAATTCGCCGGAGGATTACGCCGCCGCCGTGAACTACCTGGAAAAGATCTTCGACGTGTACGATTCGAGCGCGATCATCGATTCGTGGAAGCGACGCAAACGCTGAATCACTCGCTCACCACGCGCCTCGCCCATGGGTTTACACCGGTGACAACCGCTGCTATGCATACAACGACGGCGTCATGCTGGACCTGATCCCTTCCTCGGCCAGCGCCTTTTCGTAAAGCCGCCTGATCTCTGAGTCTTCTACTTTATAGTCGATGCAGTCGCCGCCTTTGCTGACGCTCAGCGTGGTCTTGTATTTTCCTTCCACGCCAAAACTGCCGCGCAGCGCCAGATAGCGCGTCGGCGTCGTGCTGGTCGGGAAATGAAAGTGAAACCACCCGGCGGCCGGCACGATGATCGTTCCTTTTTTCCACGGAATCGTCATCTTCTCATTCTCTTTGCCGCTCGGCCACATCAAGGAATAACCTTTGCCATTGAGCAAGATGATATGCGCCCCACCGCCGTGGCGATGCGCGCGTTTGTATTTACCGACTTCGAACTCCGCGGCGTGACAAATCACCGTGTTGTTGGATAGTTTGAAATGCATGCTAGCGAAGCCTTCACCAGCGCCGGGCATCTTCTCGACTTCGACGCTGCGCATATCGGCGATAAAATTAGTTCTCAGCGTGTTGGACCGCGCCGGCTCTTTTCCCGCCTCGAAGTCTTCGACGGAATTCCAACGCGCAAGGATGCTGATCGGCAAAAAACTCGCCGTAGTCGGATGGGGCGATACCGAGAAGGCGCTCAAGCATGACGACATTGAAGACAAACTGATGACGCTCATCGGCTCGAAGAAATGATCTCGCACCCACAGGCAACTTAGTGCAAGACCTGCCATCGTCCCTGGTCTGGCGTCGGCACGCGCGCCGTTTTGCCTGGCCGCAATGGTCCAATCTATTGATACCCGGCTTGGTCGGCTTGGTGGCCTACCTGGTCGGGGTGCCGATGGTGCTGCTGATTATCGGCGGCTTCATGCGCGGCGGCCCCGGCACTTTTGACTTGAGCCGGCTAACCTTTGCCAACTATGTGCGCGCCTACGGCAGTCCGGCGCTGTTGGAGTTGTTTTACAACTCCTTTGTTTTCGCCACCGGATCGGTGCTGCTCGCGCTGCCGGTGGCGGTCATGTTCGCCTGGCTGATCGAGCGCACCAACACGCCGCTGCGCACTTTCGCCTATGCGCTGGTGATCGCGCCGGTGGCGATGCCCGGCATGTTGCTGTCGATGGCTTGGGTGCTCTTGCTCAGTCCCAACGTCGGTATCATCAACAAGGCGGCGATGTTTGTCTTTGGCCTTGAGAACGCGCCGTTCAACATCTACTCGCTGGGCGGTATGATTTTCACCGAGGGATTGCGGCTAGTGCCGACGACGTTTTTGTTGTTGGTCGGCGCCTTTCGCGCCATGGACCCGTCGCTGGAAGAAGCGGCGCTGGTGTCGGGGGCGACCAAATGGATCACCACCACGCGCATCACGCTGCGCATCATGCTGCCGGCGATCCTCACCGCGAGCATTTATGTCTTCATGACCGCCATCGAGAGTTTCGAGATTCCCGGCGTGCTCGGTTTGCGCAATGGCATTCTCGTGTTCAGTTCAAAAATTTACTACGCGACCACGTCGACCTACGGCGGCGGCGCCAACTACGGCGAGGCGAGCGCGCTCAGTTCAACCTATCTGGTGATCAGCATTTTTCTGATCTACTTTTACCAGCGTTCGACCCGGCACAGTGAACGATACGCTACGGTGACCGGCAAAGGTTATCGTCCCCGGCTGATCGATCTCGGCATTTGGAAATATCTCGCCTTGGGATTTTTTGTCGGCTACTTTGCGCTCGCCGCGCTGTTGCCGATCCTGATCATGTTCTGGGCGAGCTTGATTCCTTTTTACCAGGCGCCGTCCGTGGCGGCGCTCGCGGCGGCTTCCCTGGCGAGCTACCACGATTTGGTCAACGACCCTGAAGTCGCCAAGGCGGTCATGAATACTTTCTGGCTCATGCTCAGCTCGGCGGCGCTCACCACTCTGCTCGCCGCCGCGGCCGCCTGGGTAATTTTACGTTCCAAATTCTTCGGCCGGCGCGTGCTCGAAGTGCTGACGTTTCTACCCCACGCGGTGCCGAGCGTGGTGTTAGCTCTGGCGCTGATCTATGTTTATCTTACTTTTGATTTTATTCCGATTTACGGCACCTCGCTGATTATTCTCGTCGGTTTCGTCACCAACTACCTGCCGTTCAGCATGCGCACGATGAGCGCCAGCATTATCCAGATTCACAAGGAGCTCGAAGAGGCTGGACGGGTGAGCGGCGCTACTTCGGCGACCGTGTTCGGCCGAATCGTCGTGCCGCTGATGCTGCCGACCATGGCCGGGGTGGCTATTTGGGTCGCCGTTCACGCAATGCGCGAGCTGTCGATGGCGCTGATGCTCAACTCGACGTCGAATAACGTCATTTCGTTTCTCATCTGGTCCCATTGGGAAGCCGGCGACCTGCGCCACGCCTCGGCTTTGGGGGTCCTGTTAATATTGATCATGCTGGCGATGACTTTTAGCGGCCGCTACCTCGCCACCCGACAACTGAAAGTGAGATAAATTCCATGCTGATCGCTTTGCCCTATCCGACGATGACTTTTTTGCCGCTGCTCGCCGCCGAGGAAAAAGGTTTTTTCGATGCCGAGGGAGTGAGCGCCCACTGCGTGCAAGTGCAGAGCCACGGTGGCCAAACGCTGGCGCAACTGGTCGACAAAGGTGAGGTCGGTTTTCTCTGCTCTTTGACCAACGCCATGGAAGCGGTGTTGGGCCAGGGCCACGCGCTCAAATTTCTTTACGCCACCACGCTGACAAAATTCCCTTGCGTGGCGCGCCCGGAGATTCAAACTATTGCCGACCTCAAAGGCAAAAAAGTCATGTCCGGCGGCGGGCGGTCGAACACCGATTTCCGCTTTCTCTGTTCGCGTTACGGATTGTGCCCCGGGATCGACGTTGAAGTCGTTCAAGGCGACAGCGTCGGACGCGCCAAGGCGTTCGAGGACCCGACCATTGCCGCGGTGTTCGCGCGCAGCCAGTTTTTATACTGGGGCACCAAGGCGGGCTTCAAGCCGCTTTACTATCCCGATCCGGGCATGGGCTGGTACGAAGGCGGCTTGGCCGCCGGCGTTTCTCTGATTAAGCAAGAACCGGAAACCATGCAAAAGATTGTCACCGCGGTGGTCCGGGCGACGAAGTATCTGAAAACCCACGAGGAGGAAGCGGTTGAGGTCGCGCTCAAGCGCATTCCCAATTTGAGCCGCGATGAAGCGGCGGGCAATTACAAGATTCTCCGTGAAGGGTTTGTGGGTGAGTTGGTGCCGTCGGTGATCGATTATATGGCGACCGTAGTTGGCACGATGAGGTCCACCGACCGGCGCGTGACGCTCGACGAGGTGACCGATCTGTCGTTTCTCCGCGCCGCGCATCGGCAGCTCAACACTTAAAAGTACCTCGATGACTCGCGATCGGAGGGCGTTCGAGGCGCGACCCTTCCGGAATGGAGGCAAATCACCCGTGCCTTGAAGGCGCCCGCGTGCCAAATTGCTTGTGCGATTAGCGGCGATCAGTTCGAAAATCGGCGCAAGCGCACCTGTTGAATCGTCGCGCCGATGCCTTCGTTCCTCCAGGCTCGCACCTTGATCGCCTGAGCGCCGTGCGGAATTTTAGCGGTGCGAGCGCGCTCGCGGAGAAACCCCTCCGGAGCGAAGGCGATCCGTTCGGGATTGCACTTGGCAAATTCTACATTTGAAACCTGCGATTTGAATTTCCGCGCGTCAGCGAGGATACAGAAGTTTCACCGCGATCGGCATTCTGCCGCTTGATTTCCTGATAGGACGAATATTTCGGGTAGGGGCGCTACTTAGCGCCCGGCAACTTCAGTATCCTGGCGTGCTCTTGATCGTATTTGTCCGCCGCCAGACTCAAACAATCGGGACCGCAGACGGCGATGTATTTTTTTGCGCCATGGCGTATTTGCGCGAGGTCGGGTCCCAGGGAAAGCCGCGGTAACCGGACTTTTCCACCACCGGCTGAGCTTTCGTGGCGGCCCACAGCGCAAACAGTTGAGTGGTCGCGGGCAATGTCCATTTGGTGACAAACATCTGGGTGCCAAGCTCGAGCGGGATCGGGTCGGGCAGGACGAAACCGATCGGCGCGCCCTCGTCGATCATCGGCATGGCGTTATGATAATTGGCGGCGCAATTGATCGGGAATTCCCCCGCCGCGACTTTCTGGAGATTTTCATCCATGCCGCGGTTGAGCACGACTTTATTCTCCAATAGTCCGCGCAGCCATTTCAGATGCGCATCGCGGGTCTTGGGATCGTGCTGCAAGGAGGTCAACTTGGGGCGCGGGTCATAGAGCACTTTGCCGCGCCACATCGGATCTAAACAATCTTCCCATCGTTTCGGCGCCTTGTCGGCCGCCACCAGCGTCTTGTTGTAGGCGATGCCGCGCACCGCGCCGGTGGTGGCGAGAAAATAGCCGTGCGGATCGACCACCCGGGGATCGAGCGTGGGCCAGCCTTGGGGCAACGCTTTGGCCAGCCTTTGATATTCGGATGGCGGTTTTACCAACGCGCCGGCCTCGTGATACGCCGGCCACACTTCATCCGATATCGTCGTCACGTCGACCTGCTGCGGCCGTCCCGCTTTGAATTCCATCAGCGCGCGCTAGGCTTCTTCCACGGTGCGCACCCGTTCGAACTTGCTCTCCTTGATGAACGAGAAGTCTTTTTTAAACTCGTCAACCATCGCCTTGCCCTGGGGATTGGTCCAGTTGAGTGCGATGGTGATCTTGCCACCTTTTTTGGCCACTTCGCTTTTCGACGCCTCAACCAGTTGATTGTAAAGATTGGCGGATTGGGCAAAGAGCGATGCGCTGCCGGCAAAAAGTATTACAACGATGACGCTGAACATTTGCCGCCATGTTTTCATCGGAGTTCTCCTTCGCGCGTGACGATGACTACGTTGAAAACTAACCCGATGGCATGGAAACCGTCAATCATCCAGCCGTTGATTTGACTCACCCGAACACCGGTAGTAACTATGCTGAAGCATCTTTGTATCGCACAGCAAAGGAACTTCGCGTCATGGCCAAATCGACTTACCAGGAATACGCCTTTGAAGAATTCGTCGCCACGGAGCAACCGTTCTATCTGCCGGTCGGGTCGGAGGTAGAAGTGTTTGAAGCGGCGTATGCGAAAAAGCTTCCCGTGCTGCTCAAAGGTCCCACCGGCTGCGGCAAGACGCGCTTTGCCGAATACATGGCGCACCGCTTGGGCCCGGTGCCGCTGATCACGGTTGCCTGCCATGAGGATCTCACGGCAACGGATTTGGTTGGCCGCTACCTGCTCGAAGCACAGGAGACTCGTTGGCTCGACGGGCCGTTGACGCGCGCGGTGAAAGCCGGCGCGATTTGCTACCTCGATGAGATTGTCGAAGCGCGCAAAGACACCACGGTATTGATCCATCCGCTCACCGATCATCGGCGCATTTTGCCCATCGAGCGGCGCGGCCAAGTGGTACAGGCGCACGAAAATTTTCTCCTGGTGATTTCTTACAATCCCGGCTATCAGACGGTGCTCAAAGATTTAAAGCACAGCACGCGCCAACGTTTCGTCGCCATCGAGTTCGATTATCCGCCCGAGGATCGCGAGCGGGAAATCATCCGCCACGAAAGCGGTTTGTCGGAGGATGACGCTGGCCAATTGGCGCGCTTGGGCGCCAAGGTGCGCAACCTGCGCGAGCATGGGCTCCAGGAGGGCGTCAGCACGCGCTTGCTGATTTACGCCGGCACGTTGATCAGCACGGGTATCGCGCCGCGGCTGGCTTGCCAGGTTGCCGTGGTGCAAGCGCTCACCGACGACAAGGAAGTCGCGCAAAGCCTACAAGAAGTCGTCGACGCGATCTTTCCGGGCTAGAGCGATTATTCGTTGACCACGCTGCTTGCCGCGTGGAACCATTTAAATGGGGATTCCAAAGTGGGCGAGCATCCCTTTGCGATGTTTTAATCAGCGGTGGGGTCAATTCCCAGTCCGCGAAGTGGCTTCGTTTATTCACGCGGTCAATTTCGGATAGGCCGTGATCAGACTGATCGGTAGATCTTCGACGCGGGCGACGATTTCATAGGGCAAATCTTCGCACATGGCGCGCATGTAGTCGGCGCCTTCTTTATCCACGGTCAAACAGAACGGACGAATTTTTCGCCGCGCCGCTTCACGCAGCGCTTGGCGGGTGTCGTTGACCGCGTAGTCTTGATCATTGGTGTCGCGGCCATAATCGCGGTCATAGGGTCTGCCGTCGCTAACGAGAAATAACAGACGGGTTTGCGCCTCGACCCGTTCGAGTTTTCTGACGGCGTGGCGGATCGCCGCGCCCATGCGCGTGGCATGGGCCGGCGCGATGCCGTCGAAGCGTCGGGCAATGCGCTGGCTCAATGATTCGGCGAAGTCTTTGACGACGTGAAACTCTACGTCGCCGCGGCCGCTGCCGGAAAAGGCGTAAACCGCGTAGCTGTCGCCGATGCTTTCCAGCGCTTGCAGCAAAACGATCGTCGCCTGCTTTTCGATGTCGATGGTGCGCTTGCGCAGCGGTTTACCGCGCTCGTCGACGCCGCTGGCGATTTGGCGGAGATACTGGCTGTAGCTCTCAGCCGTGGCCACGGTTGGACGGACGGCGCGGGCGGCTTCCAGTTGGACGTACTCATTCGTGGTCGCACTCATGTCGAGCAGTAGGGCGACGGCAACGTCGCGCTGGGTGCGCTCGCGCCGCCAGTAGATTTTTTCCGACGGCGTGGCGCCGGCCCGGAGATCGACGACGAGATCGACTAATTGATCGAGGTCGACATCTTCGCCGTCGTAGCGGCGCGTCACCTTGCGGAATAGCTCGGGCAAGAAGTGCTCAAAACGCGCACGTACTTGGCTGACCAGCCAGCGGTATTCAGTTAGCGTCTCGGTATAAAAGTCCGAGGTGCCTTCTTCCATGATGCGCTCACGCACCCGGCACCAGCGATCTTTGAAAGCGCCGGCGCGAAAATCCCATTCGGGATAGAGATAACAAAAAGGCTCGTCGCGTTGCAGCGGGCCGTCGGCTGCGTTTTCGATAAGCTCGTCTGGCGGTTGATTCTCGCCGTTGGACTTTTGCTCTTTGCGGTCGAGAAGCGATTCGTCCATCTGCAAGCGAAACTCGACTTCAGGCGGCGCTTTAAAAGGCAGTTCTTCGGGGTTCTTCACCGACTCGTCGAGCCGGTCGGGGGTTTGCTCATTGTCTGAATGGCGCTGGTGGTGCTCGTGCTCATGATCATCACAGCAGTTGTCATTATCAACGACGTTGGGGAGCGCGGCGGCGATCTGATAGATGCGCAACGCCGCTTCCGCAGAGTCTTCCACCGTGGCGTTGGAGTCGTTGACGCGCGCCAGATGTTCGAGGGCAGACGCCAAAGGTTGTTGCAAACTTTCCGGCGCTTCGCGCAGCGGCGTGCCGCCAAGACTCGCTTGCACCAGACCTTCGACCAATGCTTCGCGCAGCGGCAGCGCGCCAAGCCGCGGCCGTTCGGCAAGAACCCTGAGTGCGACTTGCCGGTATGCGCTCTCGATGCCCGGATAGCGGTGCAATACTTGGCTATCGACGCGGGCATCTTCAACGCCGTCAAAAATCGTCATGCCCAGTAAGGGATCGGGAAAAAGTTCGCGCAGCGCCTGGCGATCGTCGGTTGCATCGGCGGAAAGTTTTTGCGCCAGAGATGGGCGCCAATCTTGGAAACACTGCGAAGCTCGGCGCATTGAAAATTCGAAGGTGCCGAATTCGGCATGGCCGGCCTGATGGGTGACAATGACTTTGTACCAAGCGAAATTCTCGCGCTCCGATGGGAAGCGATCGATTTTCGCCGGCAGCATGAGCGAAATCGCCTTGCCGTCAGCGCTGGGTGTGGCCCAACCGGCGCCGCGCGCGCTGGCACCGCCGCGCGGAATCAGGCGAATTTCATGGCCGCTTAACGCCTTGGTATACAGCCGCAGAACCTCGCCGATTTTTTCCAGTTCAGCCGGTGCCCCGGCGATGGTTTCAGCGTCGTTCATTATGTTTAGCTCTTCAGGCTTCCGTGGGGGTCATGCGGCACCTTCAACCTGATTTTATTTATCACGAAGGGCTCGGATGAATAGATTGCGAACTTCGTGCTCTTCGTGTCCTTCGTGGTGAGAACTTTCTTGCCGATTTGGTTGCCGGTCTACCGCGCCAAGTTCTTAGAATAAAATGCTCTTCACGTTAACTCTAGAAGAAACAAATTTTATGATCAACCTACTGTTGGCGGTGTAGACGGCCGACCAGCCAGCGACCACTAATCGTTAATAGCGCCAATGCGACGATGAGTAAAACGCCCAGCGCGGCGGTTGCCCCGGCGCGGCCGTTATTCCACAGGTCCCACATCACCACCGAGAGCACTAGACTGTCCCTGCTCGATAAGATCAGCGGCACGGAGAACGACCGGAGTGAGTGAGCAGCGATCCAGATCCAGCCGCTGACGAAAGCGGGCAAGAGTAGTGGCAGGATGATGCGGCGCATGATCGTGCCCCAGGAGGCTCCGGAAGTTTTCCCGGCTTCCTCAAGTTCACTGTGGATTTGCGCGATGGCGCCGTTCATGGCCCGGCTGCCGAATGTCGTATATCCCACGGTTAAGCCCAGCACGATGATCCAGATGGTGCCGTAAAGCGGCAGCGCATTTAGCGGCGGATTCAAATAGAGAAAGATCAGCGCGATGCCGATGGTCACGCCGGGGATCGCATGGGGCAGGAAGGGTAGGCCGTCGAGCAGAGCGCGGCCTTTGAACTTACTCCTGACAATCACCCAGCCGACGATCAAGCACAGAAACATGGTCAAGGTCGCCGTCGTCACGCCGACGATCAGCGTGTTGATGAGAGCCCTCATGATCTGATCCTCGGCGAAGACCTCCCAGTAATTTTTTAACGTCACTTGCGCTAATGCCGACCATGAAGGCATGACGTAAAAACGCACGAGAGATCGCCACAAAAGGATCAGCGTCGGCAAGGCGATGGTGAGCGTGAAGTAAAGCACAAAGGCGCCGAACGCCGGGTAGCGCCACTTACCCAAAGCGATCAGGCGCGGTCGATAACCCTTGCCGGTGATCGTCGCGAAGCGCCCGCCGTGGCCGACCATGCGGTGATAGCCGTAGACCAATAAAATGCTGACGATCAGAAAACTCGCGCCGAGCGCCGCGGAGAGGCCTTACTGGGGCGGCATGAAACGCTGCGCGACAAAATAGATGTAGGTTGGGAATACGTAAATCCGCGACGGAAAGCCGATGATGATGGGAATCTCCAGCGCTTCCAAGTGGGTCATGAAACTATACATGCCGGCCGCTAAGAGCGTGGGTGTGAGCAGCGGGATAAAGATGCGAAAGAAGCTGGTTCGGTTGGACGCGCCGGAGACTCGCGCCGCTTCCTCGAGGCTCGGGTCCATGGCGCGGAAGGCGCCGACCACGATCAGAAATACCGTCGTCACGCCTCTGATCCCTTCCAAGAATATCATGCCCCATAGGCTGTAAATATTCAGCGGACCTTCGCTGAGTTCGACGCCGAAAAGCGCGAGCAAGGAGCGCAGCTAGATGTTGATCAAGCCGATTTGCGGCGAGAGCAGAAAGACCCACGAGATCGCGAAGAAAATGCCGGGCACGGCCATCGGCACCAGCATCAAGCCCCAGGCGAGGTTTCGAAACGGCATGTCCGTGCGTTCGGTGAGAAAGGCGAAGAAGACTGCGATGGCCAACGCCACCGTCGTACTGGTGGCCGCTAAAATCACAGTGTTAAAAAACATCAGATAGACTTGTGGGTCGGAATAGGCAGTCAAGTAATGCTGCAAAGTGAAGGCGCCGGGCTGCCAAGGGGTGCCCAGGCGGAAGCTAAAGACTAGCAGCGTAAACAGCGGAACGACGATCAACCAAACTGTAAAGAAAACGCCGATCAGTGGCAGAGCATGGGTGCGCAGCTGCGGCCAGCGAATGACTGAGCGCGACGTCTTGAGGGTTTCTATTGCGTTACCCATTGGAACCGCTCGATGATGACCTAATCTCTTAATCTAGTCCGCGCTATTTTAAACGCGGCGAATGTAAATTCCGCGCGGTCCGCCGTTTTCACAGGGGGATGTCCGCGATCCGCGATTATTGCTCACGGTGGGAGTTTGGTTAATAGCCTACCCGTTCGATCACCGGCTGGAGGCGTTCGATATTGTGTTTGACCTCGTCGGTCTGGGAGATTTCCGCCCAGGCTTCTTGGACGAGTTCTTGGCGCACGACCTCTTCGACATCGCGGCGCGTGATTGACTTCGACAGCACGCCGGCGTCTTGATGCTCCTGCAGGATGCGCCACACGCCTTCGACGCTCAGTTGGCCGTCCATCGGGTGAAAGCGGCCTTCCATGACGTCGAGAGGGCGCAAATCACGCATGCGTTCCGACTCGTCCGGGTTGTCGACGCGGAGCTTGGCTTCGACGAAGCGCTGGAAAGGAAAATGCTCCGGCACGATGCGGATGTATTGATAGCCGCGAATGGCCGCTTTCCAGTAACGTTTGATGACTTCAGGGTTGCGCTCGATGAACGATTTGCGCGCTACCGTCACACGATCCGGCCGGCCGTAGGGTTTGGTGTCTTCGACGAAGTCGTAGAGCTTGTTGAAACCTTGCTCTAAAAGCCGCGGCACGTAGGGCGTCTGCACGATGGCGGCGTCGGTCTCGCCGGCGAGCAGCGGCTTCCAGGACGCTTTCATGGCGCCGTACTTCCAACCGATCTTCCAGTCGATTTCGCCATCGGGATCGACGCCCGCCTTACGCAACTGATGCTCGAACCACATGGTCGCGATGCCGCCTTTATACCAATCGCCGATGCGTTTCCCTTTGAGGTCGGCGATGGACTTCACCCCCGGCGCGGTGACCAATGCGCCGGGAAGCCAATTGCGCCAGCCGCCGATGATTCTCAGCTCGTCGTTGCCCAAGGCGCGCTCGGCAAAGGGCGTGCGCACGTGCACGTCGGTGATGATGTCGATGCCGAAGGCGATCATGTCGCGCAGCACGGTGCCGATCTCGTCGTAACGCTCGCCGTCGGGACGGCTCGAACTGATTCCATTGGGATTCACTTTGGCGTGAACCACCTCAACATTCAGCCCTTCTTGAGCATAGAAGCCTGCCGCCAAACAGACCGAAGCGTCAAGCACATGTCCGGCATGCCAGCAGCCGTTGCCAACTCGAAGTTTCACTTTCCTCCCGCCTCGTTAATCCTTATTTTTAATTTTCTATTTTGAACTTTTACTTTCTTCTAATATCCGTAGCGCTCGACCACGGGCAGGAGCCGTTCCAAGCTTCGCTTCACCTCGTCGGTCTGCGACATCTCGGCCCAGGCTTCCTGCACCAGTTCCTGGCGGATGACTTCTTCCACGTCGCGCCGGGTGAGCGACTTCGACAACACGCCGGCGTCTTGGTGTTCCGCCAAGATTCGCCACACCCCTTCGACGGTCAACTGGCCGTCGAGCGGATGAAAGGCGCTGTCCATGATGCTCATGGGCCGGAGGTCGCGCATGCGCTCGGATTCATCCGGACTGTCGACGCGCAGCTTGGCTTCGACGAAACGCTGAAACGGAAAATTCTCCGGGACGATGCGCATGAAGTGATAGCCGCGAATCGCCGCTTTCCAGTAGCGCTTGACAATCTCCGGGTTACGCTCGACGAACGACTTGCGCGCCACCGTGACGCGGTCAGGTCGGCCGTGCGGTTTATTGTCTTCGACGAAATCGTAAAGCTTGTTGAAGCCGCGTTCCAGCAATTGCGGCACGAAGGGATTCTGCACTATCGCCGCGTCGGTTTCTCCAGCTAGCAGAGGCCGCCAGGCATCGCGCATGGAGCCGTATTTATAACCGATCTTCCAATCGATCTCTCGGTCCGGATCGATGCCCGCCTTGCGCATCTGGTGCTCGTACCACAGGGTGGCGATGCCACCCTTATACCAATCGCCGACGCGCTTGCCGCGCAAAGCGGCGATCGATTCAATTCCCGGCGCAGCGACCAACGTGCCGGTGAACTGATTACGCCAGCCGCCGATGATGCGCACTTCGTCGTTGCCAAGCGCGCGTTCGGCGAACGGCGTGCGCACGTGCACGTCGGGAATGATGTCGATGCCGAAAGCGACCATGTCGCGCAGCACCGTGCCGACTTCGTCGTAGCGCTCGCCGTCCGGGCGGGTGGAATCGATGCCCCCGGGATTGATTTTTGCGTGTACGACCTCGACATCAAGCCCCTCTTGAGCATAAAAGCCTGCTTCCAAAGCCACCGCGGCGTCAAGCACGTGCCGCGTGTGCCAACAACCATTACCCACTCGAAGTTTCATTTGTCCCTGACCTTTTCCATTCTAGAGTGTCTCGCCGATCATCTTTTTGCCTTATTACTTTTTAGTTTTTGCTTTCTTCAATAGCCGTGCCGTTCGATGACGGGTTGGAGCCGTTCGAGGTTGCGCTTAATTTCGTCGGTTTGGGAAATTTCCGCCCATGCTTCGCGTACCAGCTCTTGTTGTATCATCTGTTCTACGTCGGCGCGGCTAATCGACTTGGCGAGCACGCCGGCGTCTTGATGTTCTTCGAGAATGCGCCACACTCCCTCAGCGCTCAATTGGCCATCCATCGGAAAAAAAGCTCCTTCCATCAATTCCATCGACCAAAGATCGCGCATGCGCTCGGCTTCGTCGGGGTTGGTCAGCCGGAGTTTCGCCTCGACGAAGCGGAGAAAAGGATAATTCTCCGGCGCGATACGGATAAATTGATAGCCACGAATCGAAGCTTTCCAGTAGCGCTTGATGATCTCGGGATTGCGGGCCACGAAGCTGCGGCGCGCCACGGTCACGCGGTCGGGCCGGCCGTGCGGCTTGCTGTCTTCGACGAAATCGTAAATCTTGTTGAAACCGCGCTCGAGCAACATCGGCACGTAGGGATTCTGCACGATCGCCGCGTCGGTGTCGCCGGCGAGCAACGGTTTGTACGCTTCGCGCATGGAGCCAAATTTGTAGCCGATCTTCCATTGGATCTCGCGATCGGGATCGACCCCGGCTTTGCGCAGCTGATGCTCATACCACAGGGTGGCGATGCCGCCTTTGTACCAGTCGCCGACGCGTTTGCCGCGCAGATCGGCAAACGACTTAATGCCCGGCGCGCCGACTAACGTGCCGCGAAATTGGTTGCGCCAACCGCCAATGATCACTACTTCGTCATTGCCCAGTACGCGTTCCGCAAAGGGCGTGCGCACGTGCACGTCGGGAATAATGTCGATGC
>SHYW01000105.1 GCA_009692615.1 Deltaproteobacteria bacterium
CGGCCTCAACCACGGTGATCTCGCTGCGATATACTCGTTGAATTACGTCTAGTCGTTTCTCGTCTTTCATTGTCAGGGTTGTCATCCTTCCACCCTGACATAATTACGTTGCCGTTAACCCCTGACATAATCACTTTGCTACAACACCGTCGAGCTTTTAACTTGACACGACGGCGCGAAGCTCGATATAAAGTCTCGATACTTGTTTCACGGGTGATAGTCAAGAAAGTTTTTCTCGGCGCGTCCTATCGACTCTGACAATCCATCGATCCATGTATAACGGTTGCCTATGAGTAAGAACTTGAAAGCGCGATCCTTGCGCAGCAAAGGCGGACGACTGCCAAGCGCTCGGCGCACAAAGCCCGGCGCCGTCGATCCGATTTCCGTCGCCGTGATCGCCAACCGTCTCACCGCGATCACCAAAGAGATGGGGCAGATCATGCTGCTCACGTCGCGCTCGCCGATCTTCAGCGAATCGCGCGATTTTGTCACGGCGATCTTCGACGCTCAAGGGCGTTTGGTCGCGCAGACGTCTTACATTCCCGTGTTGTTGGGCGCGATTCCCTATGCCATGGACGCGATTCGCAAGCGCTACAAAAACGAGGTGCTTCACCCTGGCGATGTGATTGTCGCGAACGACCCCTATGACGGCAACAGTCATCTTCCCGACGTGTCGATTGCCCGGCCGGTATTTTACCAACGACAGCTGGCGTTCTGGTCGGTGACCAAGGGACACCAGGCGGACCTCGGCGGCGCCGGTGTGGCGGGTTACAATCCATCGGCGAAAACCGTTTGGGAAGAAGGATTGCGGTTGCCGCCGATCAAACTGTATTCGAAGGGCGCATACCAGCGCGATGTCTGGGACCTGATTCTTCTCAATGTCAAAAGCCGCCACTTGGTCGAAGGCGATCTCCACTGCCAGATCGGCGCCACGGTAAGAGGAGAGGAGTCGTTGATCGAATTACTCGATCGTTACGATCGTAAGACGGTGGATGCCGCCATCGAGTTGTACTTGGACGCCAGCGCAAAAACCATGGCCGCGGCGATCAGAAAAATTCCCAATGGCCGTTATTCCGGCGAGCGTGCGCTCGACAACGATGGCGTTGACATGGACCGCCAACCCTGTGTGCGCGTCGACATCAGTGTGAAGGATGAAAAATTACTTTTCGACTTCGCCCGCTCCGATGCGCAGACCCGCGGCTTTGTTAACAGCCCCTTGGCCAACACGGCATCGGTTTGTTTTCAGGCGCTGTTTGCTTGCATCGGCGCGACGATCCCGCTCAATGCCGGTTCCTTGCGTCTGATCACCATCGCCGCGCCTGAGGGCTCGCTGGTCAATTGCCTGCCGCCGGCACCGACGACTGCTTCAACGCTGCTTACCTGCGCCGCCATCGCTGAAGCGATTTGGCTGGCGCTAGCGCAGGCGATCCCGTCGCAGGTGCAAGCCGGCTGGGGTCGGCGTTGCGCGCCGATGAGCGCGGGGTTCAACCCACGCACCAAGCGTCCCTTTGTCTGCACCCATCACAATTGCAAAGGCGGCTCGGGCGCTACCGACGGTTACGATGGCTGGAACCACACCGGTCCGGTGAGCAACATGGGCGGCTCGCGCGCCACCGATCCGGAGATTTTTGAGCTCGCCTATCCCTATCAGCTTTTGCAATACGAGCTCGCGCCAGATACTGGCGGCGCGGGAAAATGGCGCGGCGGCTTGGGCGCCGTGCTGCGCTGGCGTGTCGATAGCTCAGAGATCCAATGCGTTACCGTCGGTTCCGGCATGCTAGAGCAGACCCGCGCCTTTGGCCTGTTCGGTGCAAAACCGGGTTCGCTGCCGCGCATGCAGGTGACGAGCCGCGATGGCAGCAAAAAAGAGCTCGGGGTGAACCGTTTCTATGGCGTGGCACGCGACGATGTTTTCGAGCTGCATTCCCAAGGCGGCGGTGGTTTTGCCGACCCGCTAGAGCGCGCGCCGGAGCTGGTCATGGACGATGTCGTTAATGGCTATGTGACCGTCGACGGAGCGTTGGCGGATTACGGTGTCGTGATTAGCGCAACCAACCACGAGCGAAAAATCGACTGGCAAGCGACAGCGCGCGAGCGCTTGCGTCGAGGTTCCGTTGGGGTGATGCAAAGCGCGGTGAGTAAGTAGAGCTATTCTAGGTTTACTGTGCAGGACTATTCACCGCAGAGACATAAAGTTTGCAGAGGAATTTTGTTCTACCGTTCTGACTCCATGTACTCTGCACCTCCGCGCCGAGTTCTCCAGGCGGGAATTTCAAGCCGAATAACTAAATTGATTGGGGCCCAAAGGATGCAACGCATGAGACGAGCGGTATCGTATGTTTTCTGCGCTAGCTTATTGTTGGCTCTGTCCGCACTCCCTGCGGCGGCGCAGAAAGGAAATCTGGTGGTGGGATTCTCCGCCTATTCTGCTGCCTTCATGCCTGCTTTTGTTGCCGATCGCGCCGGTTATTTCTCTCAGGAGGGGCTGTCGATCAAATTGATTTTTTTTCAGAGCGGCGTGCAGCTGGCACAGTCGCTGATCTCCGGCGATACTCACATCGGAATGGGTTCGGCGCCGGAGTTGATTACCGCAGTGAACGCTGGCGTCAAGATGCGCGGTGTCTGGGGAATATCCAATCTGATGCCCTATGCGCTGATCTCGCGCCCGCAGATTCGCAGCATCCCGGAACTTAAGGGTAAGCGGGTTGCGGTAAGCGCCCGCGCCTCGTTGAGCGAGTTTCTCTTCGCCTATGTTTTGAAACAGCGCGGTCTCGATGGCGCGCGCGACGTGACTTATATTCCGCTGGGCGGCGTGCCGACGCGCTTTGCCGCCGTACAGTCGGGCAGCGTCGATGCCAGCTTGATCAGCGCGGCGCACTTCGAGAAAGCGCGACAAGCGGGGCTGAATCTACTCTTCATGTTGGCGGATTTGATTCCCGAGTGGCCGCTCGATCTGATCTATCTGCGCGACGATTTTCTGAACAACCGCGAGCCTGAATTCAGGTCTTACCTCAGGGCCTACCAACAGGGCGTGGCGACGGCGAAGAAAAATCCTGATGTCGCAATTGCCGCGCTGCAAAAATGGCTGCGCTTCGATCACGCGACGGCAAAAGAAGGTTATCTGGCCTACGTGCAGTCGCTGCCCGACGATGGTCGTATTGCGGAGAAGGGCATTGAACTCTCAGTGGATCAAATGTTCGAAGCAGGGACGATAAAAAAGCGTCTGGCGATGGCGGATCTCATCGACTACCGCTACATCCGCGAAGCACAGAAGAAATGACTCAACGCTTTGCAATCGATCACGAAGGGCGCAAGACTCGGAAAGGGATAATTCACCACGAAGGGCATGGATTCGACTTCACTCACCACAGGCTCCGAGCACGAAGGTAAGAGACTTAACCTGCGAACCATCCTGAGCTTCGTGGTGAGTAAGGGTTGGTCGCATAAAGTAGCCAATTTCGAAGACGCTAAAATTTGCGCAAGCCGCTCTATCGGACTCTGGGCTCAGCGCTTCAGTAAATCACCATGCCAACTGCACGTAATGAATCTTTCCTGATCGGCATCGACGTCGGCGGGACTTTTACCGACTGTGTTCTGGTCGACGGCCAAGGCCGAACCACTGTCGAGAAAACTTTTACGACGCCGGCGGACCCTTCCGAAGGAGTGTTAAACGGACTGGGAAAGTTCTCGGTTAAAACCGGCTTATCGCTCGGTGATTTTCTTGGGCGGGTCGCGCGCATCGTGCATGGCACGACGATCACGACCAATGCAGTCCTCACCGGGCGCGGTGCCATGACCGGCTTTCTCACTACCAAGGGGTTTCGCGATATCCTGCTTATGCGCCGGGGCATTCGCGAAGAGCAATTCAATTCCAAATACAATCCGCCGCCGCCGTTGGTGCCGCGCAACCTCACCTACACAGTCGCCGAACGCACCGATTGCGAGGGGCGCGAGATTGCACCGCTGGACTATGACGAAGCGCGTGCGGCGATCGGCGAACTTAAGCGCTGTGGCGTCGAGTCGATCGCCGTCAGCTTGCTATTTTCGTTTCTTAACCCAAAGCATGAGCAGGAGATCGCCGCGCTGCTCGAAGCCGATTTTCCCGAGGCCTACGTTTCACTCTCAACCCAGGTGCTGCCGCAGCTGCGCGCCTATGAACGCCATAGCACGACGGCGCTAAACGCCTACGTGGGACCGATTTTGGCGCGCTACCTCAATCGTTTGACCGAGCGTTTGAATGCCGCCGGTTTTGCCGGCCAGTTGTTAATCATGCAGTCCAATGGTGGTGTCATGGCACCGGAAACTGCGGCTCGTTTTGCTTGCCGAACGCTATTGTCGGGACCCGCCGGCGGCCCGGTGGCGGCGATTTTTTGCGGCAAACGCGCCGGCCACAAAGATCTGATCACCATGGACATGGGTGGCACCAGTTTCGATGTCTCGTTCATCAAAGGCGGCGAGGTTAGTTTCACGACGGAAGGCGAAGTAGGCGGACACGCCACTGCGTTTCCGGTGCTCGATATTCGCACTGTGGGCGCGGGCGGCGGCAGCATCGCCTGGGTCGATGATGGTGGCGTGCTCCACGTCGGTCCCGCCAGCGCGGGCGCCGACCCCGGTCCGATCTGTTATGGCCGCGGCGGGAAGGAGCCGACGGTGACCGATGCCGATCTGGTGTTGGGCTACATCGGCGCCGAAGATTTTCTCGGCGGTGAGTTCAGCCTCGACCGAAATTCCGCCGTGAAAGGCATTGAAACGCGCATCGCCAAGCCGCTCGGCATGCTGGCAGTGAAAGCGGCCGAAGGAATCAACCGGCTGGTGAACAGCACCATGGCGGATGCGATCCGACTCGTTTCGATCAAGCAGGGATACGATCCGCGTCACTGCATGTTAATCGTAGCGGGCGGCGCGGGAGCGGTGCATGCTGCGGCAATTGCCGGCGAGTTGGGTATTCGCCAACTGCTGATTCCTCGCGTCGCGTCGGTGTTTTGCGCCGCGGGCATGCTCCTGTCCGATTTGAAACATGACTATGTGCGCACCTTTTCAGGCGATTTGGCAACGATTTCCAAAGTGAAAGTGCGCGCTCTCTATGACCAAATGAGCGTGGAAGCGTTGCAGACGCTTCGCGATGAGGGCAAGAAAAAAGCTTCGGTGTCGCTGGCTTACGCTGTCGATCTAAAATATGTCGGCCAATTTCATGAGGTAACTATCCCGTTTAAGTCGCCATCGGATGATTTTAACCAACTGCAAAAAGATTTCGCTGCGCAGCACCAGAAGCTCTATGGCTACAATCTCCCCGGCGAGTCGGTGGAAGCATTGCATTGGCGGCTCATGGCGCTGGTGCGCACGCAGCGGCCGGCGAGTTTTGGTAAAGCCGAAACGAAGTCGAAAGGCACTGCGGGCGCCAAGAAAAAACGCAGTGTCATTTTCGATGGACGAAAAATCGAGACGGATGTATACGAAGGCAAAAGCTTCGGAGCCCGGGCGGCGCTAAAGGGTCCAGCGATCGTCGAAGAGCCGACCACGACCATCGTGATTCCGCCCGGCTGGCGGTTCCAGGTTAACCGGTTCGGCGATTACGAAATGTCGCGCAAGTATTGAGCGATCACCGTATGCGTTACGCTAAAGCCAAAGCGAAGAGTTGGAATATCGCGCGCCCAGGCGCCAAGAACGCCAAGTTCGGAAAAGAGTTTCCTTTGCGTCTTTGCACGAGATCTTACGAATTCGGTTTGCGGTATTTTCGCATGGGTGTCTTCGTGGTGAACGGAAATGTCCGGTGCATCAAGAAGGAAATAGTTTCATGACAATGAAATTCGGCATTAGTTTCGCCCCCAATCATCCGAGAGATTTTAGCGAGTGGAGCCGCGCGTCCGAAGATGCCGGTTTCGAGCGCGTCGGCGTAGTCGACTCGCAAGCGATCTATCGCGAGCTCTACATCAGTTGCGCGGCGGGGATCCAGGCGACGAAGTCGATTCAACTTGGCCCCCGGGTGACTAATGCTCTCACGCGCCATCCGACCGTTACCGCCAGCGCGATGTTGACCTTGAACGAATTGGCCCCCGGCAGAGTGTTTGTCGGACTGGGCACCGGAGACAGCGCGGTTTTTAACATCGGCTATAAACCCGTCAAGCTTGCGGTGCTGGGCGAATTCACCGCTTGTTTGCGCGCGCTGATGCGCGGCGAGAGCGTCATGTATCAGGGCAACGAGTTGAAACTCACCTGGGGCAAGGCCGATATTCCAATTTACATCGCCGGTCATGGCCCCAAGACCCTTGAGCTCGCGGGACAATACGCCGACGGCGTGATCGTGGGCACGGGCGTTGGAGCAGACGTGGTATGCGACGCCTACGATCGCATCGCCACCGGCGCGGCGCGCTCCGGCCGCAAGCTGGAAGATCTCGATGTTTGGTGGGCGTTGAGCGCTCACATCGGCAACCGCCGGGAAGAGGCCTTGTCGGTTATCCGTATGATGCTTGCCGCCAAGGCGAATCATCTGGCGCGCTTTCCTGAACAGGACAAGCAAGTGCCGCCGGAGTACCGCGAGGTTCTCGACAGCATTCATAAAGGCTACAACTATCTGGAACATCAAAAGCCCGGTGAAAATACCAAGAATGCGACCCTGGTGCGCGAGAGTGGCCTGGAGTCTTATCTCACGGATCGCTACGCCATCGTGGGCACGCCCGACGATTGTCTCGCGACCATTCAGCGGATGGAACATGACGGCGTGCGGAAAATCTGGTTGAACGTTCACTTCGACGACAAGCTCGGTTTTATCCGGCGCTGGGGCAGCGAGGTGATGGCGAAGCTCGGCTAGTCGGGAATATTTACAGGCAATAAAGAAATCCCTAATGCCGAAACAAATTTTTGTTCAAAGTTCAAGGGTACAAAGTTCAACGTGGGATCTCTTCAATCTGACGTTGGACGTTGAACCTTGAACAATCCGCGGATCTTATGGAACCAAAACTAGCCAAGCAAATCGTCACGAGCTTGCGCGATGCCGGCATCGACTTCATGAGTTACTTGCCGGAGAGCAGGTTGAGCCAAATTTTACCGCTCATGCGCGGCGATCCCCACTTCAAGCTCGCGCCCGCAGCCAGTGAGGCCGATGCGGTTTCCATAGCGGTGGGTGCGACTCTCGGCGGAAAACAGGCGGCTTGTTACATGGAAAGCACAGGCATTTACGTATCCTGCTATCAGCTCGTGGTGGTGGCGCTGCACTTGCGCGTGCCGGTGCTTTTGCTGGTCAGTCATCTGGGCGGCTTCGACGATCAACGCAACAGTTTTCTCTACTCGCTCGCCGGCAGGCGATTGGTGCCGCAACTCAAAGCGCTCGATATTGAACACAAGGTCCTGGAAAACGGCGCGAACCTCGATGCCGATGTGAAAAACGCCGTGCGCACGATGAACGCTCTGCGCGAGCCCGTCGCCTTGATTTTTACCGGGGACTTTACCTTATGAACCGTTATGAATGCTTACAGCGTTTGCTGCCGCTGATTACCGATCACCTGGTGGTGACATCCCAGAGCGGTCAGCGCATTGAATGGAGCAGCCTGTCGCAGCGCGATGGTAATCTCTTGCTCGGCGAGATGGGTGCTGCGCTCAGTGTCGGTGCAGGACTCGCGCTGGCGCTGCCGCATCGTAAAGTCGTTGTTCTGGAATCCGACGGCAGTGTTTTGTTGACCTTGAGCAGCCTGGCCACCGTGGCGAATTTAGACCTGCACAATCTATCCGTGTTCGTGTTCGATAACCAGGCCTACAGTGGCACACGCATTAGCGAGCCCTCCGCCACCGCCGGCAAGACGGATTTGGCGCAGGTTGCCAAAGGAGCGGGCATCGCTCGGTCGGTTACCGTGCGGGATTTGAATAGCTTTAGCGCGCAGGCAACGGCCGTGCTGTCGGGCCAAGGGTTGAGCTTTGTCGTCTGTAAAGTCCAGGAAAGTCTCCTCCACCGCGATATTCCCCGGCCCGATCTTGATTTGACCGAGATTAAGTACCGGTTCGTCAGATATCTGCAGGAAACCGAGAACAAGCTCGCGCCGTTTATTGGGAGAGGGTAATTGGCAATGTTAGAGCATACCCGGCGCTTGCTGCGCGTGAATTTCGCTCCCTCCGTGGCGTTCATGATCGCCAGCTTGTCCCTGTGCATCTTCTTGGCGCCGGCGAGCGTTCGTGCGCAGTCGATCCGAATCGGCTCCCTCGGCCTGAGCGGGCCGCTCTTGCCGCTTTGGATCGCCCAAGACCGCGGCTTATTTTCGCAGTACGGTCTCAAATCGGAGGTCGTGACGTTTCAGGGCGGTCCGACGAGTATTCAAGCGCTGCTCGCGGATGAAGTGAAATTCACGGCCACTTCCAGCGCACCCGGCGCCAACGCGATACTTAACGGCGCGGCGGTCGTGGCGATTGCGGAGTGGGTAAGCACGCTGCCCTACATGTTGATCGTCACCCCCGATATCGATACCGCGGAGAAACTCAAAAAGAAGCGCATTGCCGTTGCTCGCTTCGGCGGCGCGGCCCATTATGCCGTTCGCTTGGTTCTATTGAAAATGGGCATCGACCCGGAGAAAGACGTGCAACTGCTGCAAATCGGCGACGAATCGGTCAGGCTTGCGGCGCTGCGGCAGGGAACAGTCGACGCGACGATTCTCACCCCGCCAGCCAATCTCACCGCGCGCAATCTCGGTTTCCGAGTTCTCACTTCTTTGCACGAGGCAGGCGTGCAGTATTCCTTCGATCATCTCCTGGTCACCAAAGAGTTCGCCAGTAAAAATCGCGAGATGGTGCGGGGCTTTCTCAAGGGATTTCTGCACGGCATCGCGTTCATGAAAAAACAGCGCAAAGAGGGCGTCGAGACGCTCCGTAAGTGGACGCGCCTAAACGATCAAGCGGCGCTTGACGAAACCTATAGAATCTTCGGCGCGATGATCGCAGCCAAACCCTACGGCACTGAGGAGGGTTGGCGCAACTTTGTCGACGTCTTGGCAACAACCAACCCCAAGGCGAAACAGCTACAATCTAAGGATATGTTCGACTACAGTTATCTTCTTGAAATCGACAAGAGCGGCTTCATCGAAGCGCTCTACAAGTGAGGTAGCCGAAGTGTAGGGGCAAAGATCGGTCGAATCGCAAACGCAAAAGTTATTCTAGATGGGGATTTTTCCAATGCATCGTGTCGTTCTGGCCGGCGTCATGTTGTTTTTAGCGTATCGTCTATGCATCGATATGGCATGGGCTGAGGAGGCGTTGGTTGCCCATCCGGCACTGACCTTGGGCGATATTCCTTATTACATCGCCAAGGAGAAAAATTTTTACCGCGACGAAGGTTTTCAAGTCAAAGACCTCTATATTCGCGGCGGCGTCACGGCGTCGCAGGCGCTGCAGGCGGGCTCGGTGCAGTTCACCCTGGCCCTGGGGACCGGCGCGCGCGCTGCGCTTTCCGGAATGACGCTCAAGGCGATCATGGTCTTTTGCGACAAGCCGTTTCATTTTTTGTACGGGCGGCCGGATCTGGGGGTGCGCAGCCCACAGGATCTCAAGGGCAAGCGCATCGCCGTGACGGGCTTGGGTTCCACGACTTACTATTCCGCGCGCAAGGTTGTTGAACGGCTGAATTTCGATCCCGATAAAGACGTGCGCATTCTTGCCGTGGGCGATATCTGGCCCGCCCTGGCCGGCGGCTCGGTTGAAGCTGGACTCATTCGCCCACCATTTACGCAGATGGCCGAGAAGCTTGGCATGGTGCGGCTGGCTTACGTGGGCGATGCGCTACAGATGCCGATGTCGGGTTTGGTGACCGCGGAGAAGATGATCCAAGAAAACGCCGACCTCGTGCGGCGCTTTCTCCGGGCGACGCTTAGGGGCTTAAGATTTTTTCAGGATAGCAAGAACGACAGCGAGAGCATCGCACTGCTCAATCGTGTTACCAAGATGGAAGCGGAAGTTGCAAAACAAACCTACGATTTCTACCACGGTATCATGACGCGCGACGGCACGCCGTCCGAACGCGCGCTCGCCGATGATTTTGAGATTACGCGGCAAATGCTCCGCAAAGAAGTGCAAAATCTGTCGCGCCAACAAGCAGAGCAAAAGATGTATGATTTTCGACTGCTGAAGGAACTGCTTTAACGCTCAACACAAGGAATATCTATGCCGGAACTGAGAGAATTCCTCCGAGAAACCGAACGGCTGGGCGAGCTCAAAATCGTCAAGGGCGCGGATTGGAATTTGGAGATCGGCGCGATCACGGAAATATCCGCGCTGGAGCCCAATCCGCCGGCGCTGCTGTTCGACGATATCAAAGGTTATCCGAGCGGCTATCGCCTGTTTACGAACATGTACCAGACCCAATCGCGAACTGCCTTGGGGTTGGGACTCTCCAGCGATTTAAAGGGCGTGGATCTCGTTCGCGCGGTGAAAGATATCTTGCGCAACGGCAAGCCGGTGCCGCCGCTTTTTGAAAATCACGGCGCGATTCAGGAAAATTTCTTTGTCGGGAAAGATGCCCGTGCGACGATCTTCCCGGCGCCTAAACTGCATCGCGAGGATGGCGGCCGATATCTTGGCACTTCGGATGCGGTGATCACCGCCGATCCCGACACCGGTTGGGTCAACTTGGGAACGGCGCGCGTGCAGATTCTCGACGAGCACCGTGTTTCGCTCTACGTTTCCCCCGGCAAACAAACTCGTCTGATCGCGCAAAAATATTGGGATCAAGGCAAGAGTTGTCCCGTTGCATTGGTGTGCGGCCTCGATCCGGTCTTATTCGCAGTTTCCGGTCTCGGTCTGCCGTGGGGAATGTCAGAATATGATTTTGCCGGGCAGATTCAAAATTCACCCGTGAAAGTCGTGCGCGGCGAGATGACAGGATTGCCCATCCCCGCATCGGCGGAGATCGTGCTCGAAGGCGAGATTCCGCCACCCGAGGTCGAGTCGGAAATGGAAGGGCCGTTTGGCGAATGGACGGGCTATTATGCTTCGGGCACCCGTCCTGCGCCACTGATTCGCATTAAATCGGTCTATCACCGCAAGGATCCGATTCTCACGGTTCTTCCCGATTTTAAAACCTATCCGTTGTCGAGTTATCTCTTTCTGGTTTTCTGCGCCGCCGGTTTGTGGAACGAGATCGAAGCTGCGGGGATCACCGACATTCGCGGCGTCTGGTGCGCCGAGTGGGGCGTGCGCTTCTTTATGGTGATCTCGGTCAAGCAACGCTATGGCGGCCATGCGCGGCAGGCCGCGCATATCGCGCTAGGCGCAAGGGAAGGCGGCTATTTGGGACGATTCATCGTATTAGTCGATGACGACATCGATCCGTCGAATATGCCGGATGTGCTCTGGGCGATGTCGACACGCTGCGATCCGCAGACTTCCATCGAGATCGCGACCAACTGCTGGAGCAGTCCCATCGATCCACGCATCTCGCCGGAAAAAAGAACCGCCGGCGATTTCACCAACTCGCGGGCGATCATCGATGCCTGCCGGCCGTTCCATTGGCGCGACAAGTTTCCCAAGGTGCATACCCTTGACCCGGCTTATCGCGATGAGATCAAGAAAAAGTGGAAAGCAGTGTTTAGTTAGGATTGGTCTGCGAAAAAGGAGAACATCATGCCGTTTGAAGATCTACGAGAGTTCGTGAAAACACTCGACGAAGCCGGGGAGCTGGCGAGAGTTAAGAAAGAGGTCGAGCCAAAGTATGAGGTAGGCGCGATCTGCAAAACGATCCACGAGAAAGGCCGAAAGGCGCTTTTGTTTGAGAAGGTGCGCGGTTGTTCCATGCCGGTGCTAACCGAATCGCTCGCAACGTTTAAGCGGATTGCACTTGCGATCGATGCCGATGAAACCGATTTATTCACCGAGGTGATGGAGCGAACCAAGCAGTCCATCGCGCCGGTGATCGTCAAAGACGGGCCGTGCAAAGAAGTCATCCTCAAAGGCAAAGATGTCGATCTCGACCGGCTGCCGTGGATTACCTGGAACAAAACCGAGAAGGCTCCTTACCTCACGGCGGGCCTGGTGATCGTTAAAGATCCCGAGTACGGCAGGAACGTGGGCGTTTACCGCATGATGTACGCCAACAAACAACAAACGTTTTTGCGTCTTAGTCCGGGGCACCATGGCTATGAGTATTACAAAAACGCCGAGTTTCGCGGCGCAAAAAAACTTGACGTGGCGGTGGTCATCGGCAGCGAGCCTTCGATTTTTCTCGCTTCTCAATTCGTCCCGGGCATCGACGTCGACGAGTTCTCGATCGCCGGCGCGCTCCGGCAAAAGCCGGTAGAGCTCGTGCGCTGCGAGACCGTCGATATCGAAGTGCCCGCCACGGCGGAAATCGTTCTCGAAGGACAAGTGAGCATTCCTCCCGAGATCGGCGATGAAGGACCCTACGGCGAGTTCTGCGGTTATTCGGTCGGCACGGTGATTCGCGAGCGCATGTGGACGGTCCAGTGCATGACCCTGCGCAAGGATCCGCTCTACCATGGCTTCTATCTTTGTAAAGGGATCAACGAAGAGGGCGTGATCAAAAGCGTCACCGCGTCGGTGCAAGTTTACAACGAGCTCAAGCCCGGCCATCCGGCGATCAAGAAAGTCTATTGCAGCGAAGCTGGCATCGGCATCTTTCATTGCTTTATCCAAGTCGACGAACGACAGAAGCGTCCCGGCATGATTAACAATATTCTCGCCGCCTCAGTAGGCGTTAAGGGAAGCCGGGTCAAACATGTTTTCGTGTTCGATGACGACATCGACATCATGAACCCCGAGGAAGTCGAGTGGGCGATCGCAACGCGGGTTCAGGCCGACAAAGATATTTTCATCATCCCAAACACGTTCGGCTTGAGACTGGATCCTTCGGCGACCTCTGAAGGTGTGACGGCTAAAATGTTTGTCGACGCCACCAAGAGCAAGAACTTTAGGTCCGAAGGATTGGCGCTGCCGCCGGAAGATGTCTGGCAGCAGGTGAAGAAGAATTGGGACAGTTACTTTTGAAAGGAAAGCCAGTTCCAGTCGTTTAAGGAACAAGATTCGGAACCGGACAATTAACCGCCAGAAACGCAAAAGGCGCAAAAGAAAACGAATACAAGGGGCGGTTTTTAAACCCGCCCTCTTCGCTGAAGTTGTAAAACACCTGTGAAATCCCGAGACCAACAATGACCCATGACCTTTTTCTCAAGAATGGCCGTGTGATCGATCCCGCGAGCGGGCTTGACCGGATCGCGGATATCGTCGTTGACGGGGATAAAATCGTTGCCATCGGCAACGGCGTGAATCCTGCTGAGTCCAGGCGCGTCGAGGATCTCTCCGGCCTGATCGTCACACCGGGTTTGATCGATATCCACGTGCATGCCTTTGGCTCGCTCGGTTTTCTGCATCCGGACACCTTGGGAGTACTCGCGGGTGTCACGGCGATGGTCGATGCCGGTGGCGCCGGGCCCTACAATTATCCGGAGTTGGAAACCCTGCTCAACGACAGTTGTGAGACCGATTGGTTCGCGTTTCTCCACTTGCCGCCGTTGGGAGTAACCGGCGCTAACGAAAAGCACCACCGTTATGTTCGTAGTCTGAAAAGTATTCCATTGGCGCGCATGCTCGATTGGGCCGAAGACGGCAGCCACGTGCGCGGGCTCAAAATCGGCGCGTTCGGCGACATGGGTATCGAACCGATTCAACTCGCCAAGGCACTCGCACGGGTTCTCAAAATTCCCCTCTATATTCACATTGGCGATTTTTTGAAGCGGCCTCAACGCATTACCACACCCGACGTCATGCGACTTTTAGAGGCCGGCGATATGGCGACCCATGTCTACACGGCTGTATTCGGCGGGCCATTTACCGAGGGCGGATTGGCGGCTAAGGAAACCAAAGATGCGCAGGAGCGCGGGGTGATTCTCGATGTCGGTTTTGGTAGCTTCAATTTCAATTTCGACATGGCCCGCGCTGGTTTCGAGCGCGGCATCTTTCCCGATACCATCAGCAGCGATCTGCAAAATATCAACGTGATGAAGCCGGCCCAATCGCTCTGCCATATTATGTCGGTGTTTCTCAATCTGGGCATGAGCTTGTCCGATGTCATCGAGCGGGTGACCGTGCGGGCAGCGAAGGCCATTGCGGGCGAATCTTGGCGCGGGCGTATTGTTGTCGGCGGCCGCGCGGATCTGACGGTGCTCAAAATGGAAGAAGGCGAGTTTACCTTCCAGGATACCGACCGCAACGAGATCGCTGGCAAGCATCGCTTGGTCCCGGTGAGGGTTTGTAAGGCCGGTAAGCTGCGTGACTGCGCCGTTGACGCGGCGCAGGCGAAAGAAAATTGGCTGGTTGAACGCAACGACGGAAGTATCTTCGCCAAAACAACACTTGATCAACAAGAGCGCGATTTTTTAACTCAGGTTAGTGCTCGTCTTGAATCCGTCACCTGGGAGGCTGAAGAAGTTCACGAGGCGGCGTATCGAGTCATCGGCGACGTCAAAATCGATCTGCGGCGCGCCATTGCGCTGGTGCAGACGATTTGTCTCAAACGGCCCTACCCGCAGAGCATGGCCCTCATGCTCCACGATCTCGGCCGCGAGCGCAGCTGTCAATTTATCGGCCAACTGCTCGGCACGGTGGCGTGAGGAAACTATTTGTGAGGCATAAATTTACCGCACCATTCTGCGTGATCTTATTGCTGATCGGCGCGACTGAAGTTGCCGACAATAGGGTCCATGCGCAACCCTTGCAGCGCGTGGTGATCGCTTACCCGAGCCGCAGTATCGGCTCAATTCACTCTTTCATCGCTCAGGACCGGGGGTTTTTTCGCGAAGAGGGACTTGACGCGCAGTTGGTTCAAGTAAGAGGAACCGCCGCGGCCGCGGCGACGATCTCAGGCGACGCCCTGGCGTTCGAAGGCATGGGCAGCGCCATGGGTGTAATTCAGCGCGGTGCGCCATTGAAAATTATCACAGTGAGTTTATTCCGCCCGCTGTTTTGGCTTGTCGCTCGCTCGGAATTCAAATCGATCGGCGATCTCAAAGGCAAGATCATGGGCACGACAACCTTCGGCGGGGTGCAACATCTGACCGGTTTACGCATGCTGCGCAAGGGCGGGCTCAATCCTGACAAAGACGTGACCGTGATCCAGGTCGGCGACGTACCGACGCAGCTTCAAGCGCTGGTCAACGGCACGATTCACTTTGGCTTGTTGTCGCCCCCCACGGTTATCGCGGCGCGCGACAAATTCAAAATGAATCTGCTCGGTACCGCGACCGAAGAGTTTCTCGGATTCCAAAACGGCTTGGCGGTTCATGATAGAACGCTCGGCAAAGATAGAGACTTGCTAAAGCGGCTGGTTCGCGCGCGCAGCAAGGCCAATCAATATTTTTGGAGGAATGAAAAAGGCACCGCCGAGACTTTGGCGAAATATCTTCGCGTCGAATTACCGATAGCAATCGAATCCTATCGGCTGTCTCGCCCGGCCTACACGACGGATGGCATCCCGCAAGCGAAAGATATCGATGAAATGATTCGCATGGATGCAGGTGTGCTCAATCTTTCGGACCCGCTTCCGGCTGCCAGAGTTTTCGACTTTGCGCTGCAACGGCAAATGAACGACGAACTAGGGATAAAATGAAAGACTTCAAATCGCTAGCGGGGATGCGCCAATGTCTCGCTCTTGCTGCACTCATCGCGTTCGCCCCGGCCGACTGTTTTGCTCAGGAGCAGCGCATCCGCGTCGGCTTCTCGGCGATGAGTGGGTCGATGGCCTGGCTCTGGACGGCGAAAGAGGGCGGCTATTTCGATCAACAGGGTTTGAAGGTCGACCTGGTTTATGTTGGCGGCACGGCGCAGCTGTTCCAAGCCATGCTCGCAGGCGAGATCGCCTTCGGTATCGGAGGTGGCCCGGCGATCATAAACGCCAACGCACAGCGGCGATCGATCGTCGGCGTGGCCGGGACGCTTAATCGCATGGTCATGAAAATCATGGCGTCGCCGCAGATCAAAAGCCCTGCCGATCTTCGCGGTAAGCGGATCGCCGTCACCCGCTACGGCACGACCAGCGACTTTTCGGCCCGTTTGTTTTTGAAGAACTGGGCGCCGGCAGCGGAAAAGGGAACAGTGATTTTACAGGTCGGCAGCATTCCGAACGTTCTTGCGTCCCTGCACAGCGGCACGAGCCAGCTCGGCGCTTTGTCGCCGCCGGCCCATATCCAAGCGGAAAGGGCGGGATTTACCGAGCTGATGGATTTATCGAAGCGGGAGATTTTTTACCCGTATACGTACGTGACGGTCACGACTGGTTTTCTCGAAAAAAATAGCCAGTTGATTCGCCCCTTCTTGGCAGGCGCTGTCGAGGGCATACGACGCTTCAAAACCGACAAAGCTTTCGCCAAGCGGCAGATCGGCATATACTTGCGCGTCGAAGATGACAAAATTCTGGAGGACACTCATCAACTGTTTGCCGACCTTTTCGAAACAACGCCCTATATCAAACGGGAAGGCGTCGCGAGTCTTACCCAGATCCTGGCGGAGAACGATCCCAAGCTGGAATCGTTCAAAGTCGACTCGATCGTTGAGGATCGATTTGTCCGCGAGCTTGAGACTAGTGGGTTTATCAAGAATCTCTACCGATAAGCTCGGATCGACTCGGGCAAAGACCCCAAGGCGCAGAAAAAACGTTTAGTAGTATGATCAAGGAGAAGAACGTGATGTTGTTGTCGTTGGCTTGGTTTCTCGGGTTATCTCTGGTCTTTACGCATAACTTGCCCGCGCAGGAATCATTCTACAAAGGAAAAACTATTCGGCTCATTGAGGCCTATTCGGCGGGCGGCGGTTACGATACCTACGCCCGCCTCATCGCGCGCCATCTGGGAAAACACATTCAAGGCAACCCGACGGTAGCGGTTGAGAATATGACGGGCGCGGGCGGATTGATCGCGGTCAACTATCTCTATAACCGCGCCGAACCCGACGGCCTGACGATCGCCAACTGGAATGGATCGCTCTCGCTGCAACAATATCTGGGACTCAAGGGGATAGAGTTCGACGCGCCCAAGTTTCAGTGGATCGGCTCGGCCGTGCGCCCGACGCCGATCTGCATTGTCGCGCGCGCCAGTGGCGTGACCTCCTTGCAGGACTGGGTGAAAGCCAAAAAACCCGTGAAACTGGGCGGCATGGCGCCGGGCACGAGCCTGAGCGACGACGCGCGCATACTCAAAGACGCGTTGGGACTACCGATGCAATTGGTCGAGGGCTACAAGGGCGGCGCGGATATCAAGCTTGCGGCCAAGCAAGGCGAGATCGAAGGCGCCTGCGGGCTTGCTTGGGAAACGCAAAAAGTCACTTGGCGCCAGGAACTCGAGAGCATGAATGTCGTTTTGCAAGTGGTGCGCAGGGCCCATCCGGAGCTAGCGAAAGTGCCCTTGGCAAGCGAGTTGGCCAAGACCGAAGAAGCACGCCAGTTGCTGAAGATCGGCATCCAAGATCTGGGCGCCCTCGGCCACGCCTACACGTTGCCGCCAAAGACGAGAAAGAATTTAGTCGAGGATTTGCGCAAAGCGTTTGTGGAGACGATGAAAGATGCGGAGTTTATCGCTGAAGCCGAGAAGTCGAATATCGTCACCAATCCGGTTTCTGGAAAAGAGCTGGAAGAAATCGTTTCAGGATTTCCCAAGGTGCCTGCCGATCTGCTGGCAAAACTAAAAAGCAGTCTGCTGCCCAAACAATAGTGGCTCTTCGTGAACTCGAGTGGGTAAAATTTGATGATTTCACAGCTCCGGCAACATCGAAGTGAGTATTTTAAGCCGCAGGTATTCTTCGTCTCTAAGGCGATAAGCACGTCTTTGGATTACACGAATCTTGTTGTTGAGTCCTTCGACGAATCCCAGCGACACTTTGTTTTCCGGTCGGCTGTAAGCGGCAACCCCGTCCCAATGGCGCTCGATCATCGCGGCAAATGTCTCATAAGGCCTAAGCCTCTGCCATTTAAGCGCCGCCTTCCAGTTCTCAAAAAAGCGCCTGGCCCAACCTTCGCGCTCGTAGCTCCACAGTTGCCCAAAGTACTCTTTGAGCAGGAGCTGGGGGTTAGACTTTGATATCTCGACTTTCTTGTTCAACCGATTGATCTCCCGTCGAAGCATTTCGTCCTTGGCGATGCGCTCGGCGAGTCGTCCGATCAATGTCCCCACCGTGGCGGCATCCCGTCCAAAATATCTCGCCACTTCGCCGAGTGCGTATCCCTGG
>SHYW01000106.1 GCA_009692615.1 Deltaproteobacteria bacterium
GAGTAATTGATGCTGCCGCTGGCCAGCGCGGCGCGATCGACCTCGGTGCGCGTGAGGAGCAGTTTGACGTCGAGATTCTGCTCGCGAAAGAAACCCCGTTGGCGCGCCACCTCGGCGGGCAAGAACGTGATGCTCGGACCGGCGTACGAAATCAGCACTTCGTCAAGTGGCAACGCCAGTGTCGGCGCTAAAAGACCCAGCAAAACAATCACGAATAATATTTGAAATCTGAAATTTGCCATGTGAAATGCGCGCGAAGTTACGCCCGCGTCTCCTCGCGGTACAGTTCCAGCGCGCGCAGCGTCGGTGCATCGCTCATGGTAAAGAGAATCGCTTCGTCGGATGATGAAATGACGTGCCGGTGCGGATACCAGAGCGGCACGACGAAGGTGTCGCCCTGCTGCCATTCGAATTGCTGCTCGCCGATCTGCGTCGTGCCGCGGCCGCGGAACACATGATACATCGCGGTACTGGTGTGGCGGTGGGTTGCCGTTTCTTCTTTCGCTGGAAGCAGTTGCAGCGCGCATTGGATTGTCGTCATCGTCGGCCCGCCGGTCACCGGATTGCGATACTCAAGCAAATAACCATCGAAGCGATCGCGATTCGCCGGCACTTTCGTCAATGCGCGCAGCGCAGGCTCGGTGGCGCGCCATTTGTAGTGAAAGAAATCAGCGCGCGATTGGCCGTCACGATTATTTTGTACATCCGCGCTACTCATCTCGATCGCTTGGCGGCGCTCAGTATAGCGCTCTTGCATCACTTGCTGCAGCGCCGTGACCAACGGAAAATCCAAACCGTCGAGCCAAAGCATCGGCTCGGTCGAATCGTTGGAGTGATCGTGCCAAGTGAGCTTCGGCGTAAGAATTAAGTCGCCAGGCTCCATCACGCATTGCTGGCCGTTCACCGTCGTGTAAGCGCCGTTGCCCTGAATCACGAAACGCAGCGCCGCCGGCGTGTGGCGGTGCGCGCGCGCGTTTTCGCCGGGCTTGACGTATTGGAACGAGACTTGGATCGTGTGCGTGGCGAAACCATTTTTCTTATCGAGACCCGGATTGACCAAGCGCACGACGCGCCGCTCGCTGTTCTCCAGACTGATCACTTCACCGGCGCGCACCAGACTTTCGTAAACATCGGCCCACTTCCACAAACAAGGTTCGACCGAAGTCACCGGATGATCCGGCAGCCCTTCCATACCGAGCCGCCAGTAGCCGGAAAGATTTTTCCCGGCCATGTCGCGGTCGAGATTTTTCACGCTATCTTTGCGAACTCGCTGATTCATTCTTCACCACTCCGATTTCCGAAACCCCTTACCCCTCACTCCTTACCCCTTACTTCGGAAAAGTTCGCGGCGGTATCGGTTCGTTGTAAACCATATCGATCCACATGGGCTGGTACGATGCGACGAAGCCGTTCTTGTAAGCGTTGCCGCAGTAATGCGCCGGTTTCAGTTTGTCCCAGATAATTTTGCCGCTGGCTTCGATGCAGTCCTCGTCCGCCGAAGCGGCGACGACTTTACCGCAGACCATGAGACGGTGCAGCCACTGCTTGGTCCACTCGACTTTGCATTCGAAATGACTTTTGAAGTCGGCGATGCGCGGCGGCTTGACCGCCTTGGATGCCAGCGCTGTCAGCCCGGCTTTTTCCAGTTCGTTGACCCCAGGAGGGAATTCAAGACCGCAGACCCGTACCTTTTCAAGGATCTCGCGGTCGTGCGACGGCACGTTGACGACGAATTCGCCGTTGGCGAGAATATTATTGTAAGTATCTTTGCCTTCCGCAGTGGTGAACGAGAGGTACACCGGGTCATGGCACACTCGCACGCAAGTGCCGTAGGACGCTGCGTTGACCCGGCCGTCGTTGTCCGCTGTCGTAATCGTGACCAGACAGGCGCTGGGCGCGAATAGCTTATCCCAATGTTCGCTCGGCACATCGATTTTGTTCACAGCAGCCATAGTGAATTCCTCCCATCAGTCAATTGCAGTTCGGAAATTAGCCGAAACGAAAGTGCGACGTCAAATAGATTTCTTCCCATCGCTTCGAAACAATCAGGCCGACTCGCTAGTTAAAAAGTGTCATCGGCTCGGTCCTCGGCAGCGCAATCGGATGGTCGCACGGCGCATCGAGACACGCCCACAAGTCGCGGTGACTCGACAGATTGAATCGCAGTATCGCTAGGAGATTCGACAGACTCTAGCTCCAGGTCGATTTCGGCAAGAGAGACTTGAACAGCAGCGAGGAATTGAGAATTGGGCGATCTCGCACTCGCTACTCCCCGCCGTTGACGTCGATAATCGCGCCACTGACGAAGCTCGAGGCTTCGGAAGCGAGAAACAGCGCAACGCTGGCGACTTCATCCGCCGTGCCGGCGCGCCCCAGTGAAATCTTTTTGATCGCGTCGCCAAACATCTCTTGGCGATTGGTTCCCGCCGGCCGCGGCGTGTCGATGATGCCGGGCGCAATCGCGTTGACGCGAATCTCCGGTCCCCAATGTTGCGCCATGTGAATCGTCAGGTTCATCACCGCCGCCTTCGCCGTGCCATAGGCCGCCATGTCGGCGCGTTCTTTTTTCGTGCCGCGGCCGGAGATCGAACCGATGTTGACGATGCTGCCTTTGCCCGCTGACTTCATCGCCGGCGCGACAGCTTTGGCGCAGAGAAACGCGCTTTTGGTGTTGACCTCGTAAGCTTTCATGAAATCTTCCGGCGTCAGTTCTAACAACGGCGCGCGATTGAAGGCCGGCATGAATGGATTGCGGCTGTAGGAGCCGCCGGCGACGTTGACCAAAACATCGACGCGGCTAAATTTCTCCAGGGTTTGCTCGACCAACGTTTTTACCTGCGCCTCGTCGGAAACATCCACCGCCAAGCCAAATGCCTTGACCCCAAGCGCTTCAACTTCCTGCACCACCGGCGGGATCGAGTCCGGCGGCAGCGACGCGATGACGATGTTCGCGCCAGCCTTGGCAAATGCGACCGCGCAGGCTCTGCCAATTCCGCCGCTGCCGCCGGTGATAATCGCGGTTCGTCCTTGCAAAGAAAATCGCGAGAGATCCAGGTTGCTCATGACAGCTCCTCAGGCAAAAAATAAATCGCGCGTGATTTGACGATCGGCTCACGTACCCCGTGCCCGGCGATTGTAGCGCAGCGAATCGAGAAAGGACGCGATGATAAAAGCGCCGCCGATCAATCCGGTCACGATCTCCGGCACGTGGACGACCGCGTTGACAAACATCATCACCGCCAAGGCGATGATCGCGTAGAACGCGCCGTGCTCCAGGTAGCGATAGGACGTGAGCGTTTCTTGCTCGACCAACATGATCGTCAGGCTGCGCACGAACATGGCGCCGATGCCCAGACCGATGGCGATAACGAACATGTTGTTCGATAACGCGAAGGCGCCGATCACACCGTCGAAGCTGAAACTGGCGTCGAGCACTTCGAGATAGAGAAACGATGCTAAGCCGCTCTTGGCGACTCCTTGAGTCACTGCGGCTTCGACGTTGAGCAGCGCCGAGACGCCGTCCACGGCGATGTAAGTCACCAAGCCGAACAGTCCGGCGACGAGAAACTCGACTTGCTCCTGCCCCGCCATGTGGGTCGAAATGAAGTAGAGCACGAGCAACACCAGCCCCAGTTCCACCGCCTCGATGCGTCCGAGGCGCGTCAGCGGCCGTTCGATGACGGCGATCCAGTGCAGTTCTTTTTCCTGATTGAAAAAATGTCTCAGGCCGACCATCGCTAGAAACGCGCCGCCGAAGGCCGACACCGTCACATGGGCGCTGGTGAGCACGCGCGAGTATTCGTCGGGGTGCGACGCCGCCATCACCAGCGCCGAGAGCGGATCGATGCGCGCGATGATCGCGACGATGATCAGCGGAAACACGATCCGCATGCCGAACACCGCGATGGCGATGCCCCAGGTGATGAAGCGCTGGCGCCACAGCGGCGTCATGGTTTTCAAAACGCTGGCGTTCACCACCGCATTGTCGAAGGAGAGCGAAACCTCGAGGGTCGCCAGCACCGCGACGATGAACATAGATGAGAGCGCGCCGATCAAGCTGCGCTCGGCCTCCCAGCCCAAAAATGCGCCGAGCACCAGACCGACCAGCGTCACTAAAAACGAGTTACGAAAGTACGCCATAACGGGACACAGGGTTCGCTGTCAAATAACCCAATCCTCGCGCCCTGTCTACAGCTATGCGCAACTTTTCCTGATATTCCATGTTGCCGCGCGCTCAAACGGCATCGTTTCGCTTGTATGTAGGTGGTTCGGTATCAAATATTTGCCAACTAAGACGCGCCATCGCCGATCCCAATTGGATCAAAAGCATCGTCTCAAGGGGCATCTACGATTACATCCTCAAGCCCTACACCGCCCACACCATCGCGCGCTTGAACGCGACCCTCGAACGGCTCAAAGCCGATCTCACGAAATCGACAAGCCCCAAGTAATTCATTCTGCCTCAGCCATTTGTTGCCACCGCGTTTTTTTCTTGTCGTTCAGATCGGAACAGGATAACCCTAAGTCGGCGGCCAACGGCGGCTGACTTAGCTCCATCGCCACTGCCGAATCATTTCATTCAGCGAAGGAATGCCGATGCCACGCTCAATACTTGCGATTCTGTTTATCGTCACCCTACTGCTCCCGACCGATGGTTTAACGCAGAGCAATCCCACTTATATCCAATTCTCTCCCGCCGCGGTCAAAGCCGCGCTTTACAAACCCGATGCACCTCAGCTGCCGGCGCATGTGGGAATTTTAGTCGTGCATCGTACTTCCAATGTCATGGGCAGCTTGTCGTGCGTCGAGCTCGCCAAGCGCGGCTTCATGGTGCTGTGTCTGAACCCACGCTCGGACAACAATGAAGCGCTGGTGAAATGGGAGACCATGGCCCTCGACGTAAAATCAGGTGTCAACGTTTTGAAGAAGCAGCCGGGCATCACCAAAGTCTTGCTGCTCGGCGGCAGCGGCGGCGGCCCGACCATGAGCTTTTATCAAGCGGTGGCGGAAAACGGCATAGCCTACTGTCAGCAGCCGCAGAAACTGATGAAGTGCGGCAAAGAGCTTGCCGACTTGCCGAAAGCCGACGGCATCATTTTCCGCGACGCCCATCCGGGAAATCCGGTGATCGCCGGCGTGCGCAATTTGAATCCCGCCGTGATCAACGACGCCGCGGTGATGAACGACAATCGCCCGGTAAAAATCGATCCGGCGCTGGACCCGTTCGATCCCAAGAACGGCTACAATCCCAAAGGGCCGTCGAGCTATTCGGAGAAATTCAAGAAAGCTTATTTCGAAGGCCAAGCCAAGCGCATGAATCGCTTGATCGCGCTGGCCCAGGAGCGTTTGCGCCGCATCGAGGCGAGCGCTTATCCCAACGACGACGCGCCGTTTGTCATTGCGCGCGGCGACGCCGGCAAACTGTTTCAACTCGACTTGAGTATCCTGCACAGCACCGCGGCGCCGCGCAAACTGCTCAAGAACGACGGCACGATTGACGCCTGCTGCGTCATTGAGAGCGTGCGCGTCGCCGTGCCCGACATCGCCAAGCAAAACCCGACCTTCGACGGCGGCACATTGTTTTTAACCGTGCGCTCCTTCCTGAGCGCCAATGCGGTGCGCGCCACCAACTCGCTGGACGGCCTCGATCACTGCTCGAGCAACAATTCGACGATCTGCGCGTTGCAACAGATTTCCGTGCCGGTGCTCTTCGGCGCCATGAGCGGCCACTACTTCGTGCGCGACAACGAGATTCATTATGAAGTCGCCAAGAGCGCCGACAAAGATTTCATCACCGTCGAAGGCGCCACCCACGGCATCACGCCCTGCACCGAGTGCGAGAAAACCCCAGGGCAGTATTCCAACACGGTGAAAAACTTTTTCGACTACGTCGCCAAATGGGTCAACGCCAGGTTTTGATGCACGGAGATTCTGCGATGCACTACTTCATTCTCGTCATGGCAACGACCGCGATATTGTTCTTCGCCACGGCGCCGCCATCGGCGGCAGCGTCGAGGGCGAAGAGATCGCCGCGCCGCGCTTCGATCCGTTCTGGAAAAAAACCGAGGAGCTGCAAGCGCTGATCTTCATCCATCCGCAGACCGCGCCGCAATCGACCGGTATCGCCAAGCGCGTTCAAGGCAGCGGCGCGCTGGGCAGTGTCATCGGCAACCCCTTGGAAACTTCCATCGCGCTCGCCCACCTAATCTTCGAAGGCACCCTCGACCGCTTCCCCAAGGTGAAAATCTGCGGCGCCCACGGCGGTGGATTTCTGCCGTCCTACGCCGCGCGCATGGATCACGGCTGATCCGTGTTCCCCGACAATTGCAAAGGTCCGACGTTGAAAAAAAAGCCGAGTGAGTATTTGAAACAGCTCTATTTCGATTCCTTGGTCTTTACCGGCGAAGCGCTGCGTCATCTGGTCAACGAGCACGGCGCCAGCCAAATCATGATCGGCACCGACTACGCCGTGCCCTAGGTGAAAGATCCGGTCGATCATGTGCTCAAGACGCCGGGTTTGAACAATGCCGAGCGCATCGCCATCCTCGGCGGCAACGCTGCCAAGCTGATGAGAACAACGACTTGAGCAGAGAGACCTCCACGGTGAAGCCGCAACTAAAGAGCCAAATAATTATTCACCACGAAGGACACGAAGATCACGAAGTTCGAAACTTAATTTTCTTAAACCCTTCGTGTGCTTCGTGCACTTCGTGGTGAATTCCGACTTTGTCGAGGGTCCTATGAAAAAATTTACTTTACTAGCCGCAGCCATCGCTATCATCGTCCCCTTGAGTCTCGATACCGTGCGCGCGGCTGAAATCACCTTGATCGGACCGGGCGGCATCCGCGCCGCGGCAACGGAATTGATCGAAGCCTTTGAAACAACCACGGGCCACAAAGTCAAAGCCACCTTCGGCTCGGGCGGCGGGACTAAGCAACAGGTGATCAACGGCGAACCGTTCGACGTACCAATCGTGCAACTGCCGTTGGAACCGGTCATCGCCTCGAGTCACGTCGTCGCCTCTAGTGAAACGCTTGTCGCAGCGTGGCGGTCGGCCTCGCCGTGCGCAGCGGCGCGCCCAAGCCGGACATCTCCAGCGCCGAAGCGGTAAAACGGCTGCTGCTCGGCGCCAAAGCCATCGCCTATCCCAACGCCGCCGGCGCCGGCGTGAGCATGAACGCGACGCTGGCAAAACTCGGCATCGCCGAGGCGATGAAAGGAAAAATCAAAATCGCCCAAGCCGGCCGCGGCGCCATGGAACTGCTCGCCAAGGGCGAAGTCGATTATGGCCTGACCTACATCAGCGAAATCATCACCGCGCCCGGCGTCGAGGTGGTCGGCCCGCTACCGCGTGAAATCTCGCCTCCGACGGCATTGGTCGGCTTCGTCTCGGCCCAGGCAAAAAATTCGGCAGCAGCCACCGCGCTGCTACGTTTCATGACCTCCCCCGACGCCGCCAAAGTGTACCGGCAGAGCGGCATGGAACCGGGACGTTGAAACGCGCGCGAGCATTCTTCACGATACCGTTGACAGCGGCGCGTTTTAGCGGCTACTCTCCGGGAAAATTTATTCGACGAGGAATCCGTTAATGAATCTTCGCTTCGCGATCGTTTTGCTCTTACTCACTGGCGCGCCGCTGTCCGCCGCCGACCATCACGCGAGCCATCAGACGCCGCAGCAGCAGCTCGGCCGCCGCCTATTCGAGCAATCCTGCGGCGTCTGCCACACCCGGCCGACGTTGATTTCCGGCATGTATGGACCGGAGCTGTCGAGACTCAATCTCGGCGGCCAGGAAGATCTGCTGCGCATGTTCATCAGCAACGGCACAGCGCGCATGCCGGGCTTCAAGTACACTTACAATCCCGAACAGATCGGCGCCATCGCCGCCTACGTCAAAACCCTCGAACCCGGCAATCAAAACGTGCCGACCGCGCCGCCGGCGAAATAGCTGGGCCAACAAACAATCTCTCTATGAGAATCGCCATGAAAATTTTACGCCGTCTTTTCATTGCCAATCCAATCGCCATCTCGATGGCGGTATTGTGGTACTCGGCGGCATTCGCCGACGCGCCGCTCACCGGCGCGATCGCCTCGGCGGCGGGAGAAAAAATGGCCGGCGTGACGGTGTCCGCCAAAGCGGAAAAGTCGACCATCACCACCAGCGTCTACAGCGACGAGTCGGGCAACTATTATTTTCCACCGCTGCCCAACGGCAAATATAAAGTCTGGGCTCAGGCGCTGACCTTTCACCGCGCCATCGGCGATGTCGAAGTGAAAAACAAAACCGCCCGGCGCAACTTCGTCATGCAGCCGATCAAGAACCAAGAGGATTGGATTCGCCAGCTGCCCGGCGACGAACTACTCGCCGCGTTGCCGAGCGAGACCTCGGAAGACTATCGGATGAAAACTCAGGTGCGGAAAAATTGCACCGGCTGCCACAGCGCCAGTTATCCGCTGCAATTCCGCTTCGACGAAGAAGGTTGGAATAAAATTCTCGACTTGATGAAACATGTCAGCGTCCAAGGCGTCTACTTAGGCGCCGATCACAAGGCGTCGCCCAACATCGACTTTCACCAAAAAAAATTGGCCGCTTATCTCACCCGCGCCCGCGGCCCCGGCGAGACTTCGATGAAGTTCAAACTGCTGCCGCGGCCCGCCGGCGAAGCGGCGCGGGTGGTGATCAAAGAGTACGACTACCCGATGGAGGGCGGCCATACGTTATCGATGGACGGCAGTGACTGGTCGCTCGGCACCGGTTCGGGCATGAACCACGTCGCCGGCGTGCACGACGCCCAGATGGATTTCAACGGCAACATTTGGATCACCTATTCGCACACCAGCATGGCCACCACCATCGGCCGGATCGACGGCAAAACCGGCGTGATGAAAAATTTTAAACTCGAAGATCAAAAAGGCATCGCCGCCGGCACTCACGGCATCACCCGCGATGAAAACGGCATGCTTTGGTTCAACGTTCGTTCCAACGTCCTGCGCGGCCGCGGCGGGCTGGCGAAAGTCGATCCAAAGACGGAAAAAATTTCCGTCTACCTGCCGCCCGAACCGCTGTCCGGCACGGCGGGAACTTTGGATGCCGACTTGAACGGCAACATTTGGGTGACCGCGCCGGACGGCGCGCTGCGTTTCAACATCAAAGAAGAAAAGTTCAGCGAATTTAAATCGCTGACCTATAAAAATCCCCACGGCACCGCGACGGTCTACGGCCTCGCCGCCGACCGCGTCGGCAACGGCTGGTGGCTCTTGATGTCCCAGGACTTGGTCGACTACAGCGATATCAAAACCGGCAAGAGCGGCGAGTTCAAACTACCGCCGGAAAAACTCGTCTTGGAGAGGTTGAACGAGGAACAAAAGAAGCTCTATGCGAGCACCAGTTTTCAGCCGGACTTCAATATGCCCTTCGCCTGGGCCCAGGCGCCGCGCCGCATGGGCACCGATAAAAATGGCGATTACGTCTACGTCGGCAATTCTTTCGGCGGCAACCTAGCCAAGATCAACATCCACAGCAAAGAAACCACGCTGATCCCTCTGCCCAATCCCGAGACTCAGCAGCCCTACCAAGTCACTGTCGACAAGGATCACAATGTCTGGACCCATCTGTGGAGCACCGACAAAGTCGCCAAGTACGATCCCACCGCCGACAAGTGGACGCTGTTCGATCTACCCAACCGCGGCACCGAATCGCGCCACATCTCGCTGCTCGAACAGCCCGGTCAACCGATGAAGATCGTCGTTCCCTACGAACGCACGCGCAAAGTCGCGGTCATCACGCCGCGCAGCGAAGCGGAGATCACAGCGCTCAAGAAACGGGTTGGTCCGAGGTAGGGGCGTATTGTATACGCCCGGTGGTGGTGTGGCTGTCTCGGCGGTGAACTATCCGAAAACTCAAATCACAGCACGATCGTTTCAATCAACTCAACTTCATCCGCCGTCAGCGAAAACTTTTCCGCCGCCAAATCCTCTTGCATATGTTGCGCGCTGGTGGTGCCGGTCAGCGGCAGCATGCCGACCTGCATGGCGAAGCGAAAAATCACCTGAGCTGGGCCGGTGCCGACACGCCGGGCGATGGCGTGAAGCTCCGGCGCAGCGAACACATCGCGATTGGCTGTGAGCAGAGAAAACCCCTGGTAAATAATTCCCTGGGCCCGGCAAATTTCGCGCACCGGTTTATCCCACCCTTGCACCGCGAAGCAACGGTTCTGCACCATCATCGGCCGCACCTTCGCCTTGTCGCAGAGTTCGGCCAACTGCGCCGCGCCGACGTTGCTAATGCCGAGCATTTTAGTTTTCCCGGCATGATAAAACTCTTCCATCGCCGCCCACACCTGCCAATCCGCCGCGCCCAACCCGCGCCGGGAAAACGGCGCGTGCAGAACATAGGAGTCGAGATAGTCGGTGCCGAGATGGCTCAGCGAACTGGCGAAGGATTGGCGCACTTGAGTGGTGAGATCGGCCGAAGCATCGTACGGCGTGCGATGATCCTGGCCGTCGGCGGAAGTAAACTTGGTTTGGACAAACAGCCGCTCGCGTGTGATGCCTTTCATCGCCAACGCTTGCAACGCTTCGCCGACCAGTGCCTCTTGGTAGTGAATCAGCTGATTGGCGGTGTCGATGGCGGTGAAGCCCGACTCCACGGCCAACTCCACCAAGCGCGCCGTCGCCTCTTTTTTCCACGCCGTGCCGTACATGAACGACGGCACCGGGATCTGATTGTAGGTGATTAACGGCATAAAGCGTTGCCAATTGCCGAGCGTAAAGCAGCGACCTTCGATTGCGATAATCGGGGAACGATGCGCGATTTAATGGGCAGAGGCTTCCACGGAACCCTGCTGCCGATGATTTTTCCGCCACTGAAAAAAATCCTTGGCGATCTCCGGGAACAGCGCGTAAGTCAACACATCTTCTTCGCTCTCGGCCAAGCCGAGGGAATCCTGGCGCGCTTGATCGAGACCCGGCTTGAGCAGATCGGCGGGCCGGCAAGTGATCGGCGATTTTTTGCCGAGCACTTTCTGTTTCATCTCGTCGCTCACCTGGCCGGGCGCTTCGCCGTAAAGGCCCATAACGTAATTACGCGTTTCCATGTTGACCACGGAATAGCGTTTGCCGGTCATGACGTTGAGCGCGGCTTGGGCGCCGACCATTTGGCTGGTCGGGGTGACTAGCGGTGGATAGCCAAGATCCTTGCGCACGTGAGGCATTTCCGCAAGCACCATTTCCAACTTGTCTTCGGCCTTTTGCTGGCGCAATTGGTTGACTAAATTAGACAGCATACCGCCGGGAATTTGCGAGATCAGCACGTCGGTCTTGATCTGATTGTTCACCGGGCTTTCAAATTCGGCGTAATGGGGCCGCACGCGCTGAAAATATTCGGCGATCTTGGCGAGCTTGCCGAGATTCAATCCGGTGTCATGGTTGGTGCCGAGGAGCGCCGCGACGATTTGCTCGGTGGCCGGCTGGGATGTCCCTTGAGAAAACGACGAGATCGCGCAGTCGAGAATATCGGCGCCCGCCTCGATCGCCATCATGTAAGTCATCTGCGCCAAACCGGCGGTGCAGTGGGAATGGAGATGCAGCGGCAGCTTGATGCGCGATTTGATTTTTTTGATGATCTCGTAGGCGGCGTAGGGGGCCAAGATACCGCCCATGTCTTTCAAGCATATGATCTGCACGCCCATCTCGGCGAGCTTTTCCGCCACCCGGAGAAAATAATCCGGCGAATGCACCGGACTGATGGTGTAACAAACCGTACCCTCCACCAACTTGCCGGTTTTCAAGCCGGCGTCGATGGAGGTCTTCATGTTGCGTACGTCGTTCATGGCGTCGAAGATGCGAAACACGTCTATGCCGTTGGCGGCGGCGCGTTGAACGAAGGCTTCGACGATGTCGTCGGGATAATTCTTATAGCCCACCACGTTTTGGCCGCGCAGGAGCATTTGCAGACGGGTCTTGGGCAGCGCCGCGCGCAGTTTGCGCAAGCGCTCCCAGGGACATTCTTTGAGAAAACGCAGCGTCGCGTCGAAAGTCGCGCCGCCCCAAGCTTCCAGCGACCAGTAGCCGATGTCGTCGAGCTCGGCGCAGATCGGCAACATGTCCTCGGTGCGCATGCGCGTCGCCACCAAGCACTGATGGGCATCGCGCAGCACGGTTTCCATGATCGCGATTTTTTCCGCCATGATGCTGTCGCTCCTTGCTAGCCGAGACTATTCGTAGAGCTCGCCCTGTTTGTCTTCCAAGCGAGCTTTTTCCGCGGAATCGATAACGTGAACGCCGTTCACTTCCTTGATCTTGGTGATGTCGTAGAAATATTCGGCGACTTCGAGACCTTGGTCGAACTCGTACATCTTGATCGCGTCCCAGGGGCAGATCTTCTTGTCGAGACGGTCCTCGGATTCGGTGCCGACCAGCTCCAGCTCAAATTTCTTGGGTAGCTGTTCGGTTTCGAGCGGTTTTTTCGAACTATCGTAGTATCGGCCCGCATACTCGCGAAATATTTCGCCAGTTTCTTTATGACGATGGATCTTAGTCAAATCGTCGCTGTAACACATTTGGCAGCCGATGCATTTGTCGTTATCGACCCAGACGCGGTAGGGTTTCAGTCCGCCGCCAGGGGTTTCTTCGTAGAGTAGATTGATGCAGTTCTCGACTGGACAATGCAGCTCGCAGATCGGTGAACCGGCGCAGCTCGAACAGTTTTCATTCATGACGGCCAACAGGGCCGTACCTTTGCGTTTCTTCGCTTCAGCCATTTACTTCCGTCCTTGCTTTCATGAACTTAGACTTCAAACCCCAAAGCACCGCGATGGTCAATAGCACCCACCAGTAACGGATCATGCCGATTCTACCCCATTCGAGCCAATAGACAAAATTGGGCGAGCGGGCGATCAGCTCGCTCAACGCCTGCTGGGCGCCGGCGTAATCTTTCGCTTCGCGGAGCGCTTGCGACAATCCATAAAGGGCGCCGTCGTCGCCGGGGTTGAGCTTGAGCGCCTGGTCGAAATCGCGCCGCGCTTCGGTCCATTTATACTGCTCGGCGAAAATGCCGCCGCGGGTCGTCAACGCCAGGGCGAACGCCGGTTTCAACTCGAGCGCTTTATTCAAACTGGCAACCGCCGGTTCGAGATCGCCTTGGCGTTTTTGCGCCGCCGCTAAATTGGCGTAAGCCTCGGCGCGATCGGGTTTGAGCTCGATGACTCTGCGATACTCGCGCAGCGCCGCATTGACATCGCCGCGCACTTCCAGCTCGACGTAACCGAGCAGCGTGTGCGCCTCGACATGATTGGCGTCGATGGCAAGCGCCTTTTTGATCGCCGCGACCGCTCTCTCAGGATCGCGCAAACGAAGCAGCGAGATGCCGAGAAACAGCTGCAAGTCGGCTTCGTTGGGATACTGTTTGAGCAATTCCTCGAAGACCGCTTTGGCCTCGCCGGCTTTGCCTTGGGCCAGCTCCTTACGCGCCTGCTGCCACCTCGTATCGTTCGCTAGCGAAGAACCGGACTCGCCGCTAAAAGCAGTTCCGCCCCACAACAAGATCGCGACGGCGACGGTGATAACCGCCAGCCTCGTCCGCACCATCTATTTCCACATTTCGTTGGGAATCTGGTCTTCTTTGCCTTCTTCAATGAGCTTGTCATTCCTGAACGCTTCGCGCATCCCCAGCCAAGTGAAGAAGATGACCAAAATGAGCATCGCGACAATCGGAATATTGTCCGGCTTGGTGACGATTTCGAGGAAATTTTGCAGTCCGCTCGGTTCTTCCATATTTTTTAAGCACCTATCAGCAAGAGATTATCTCGAAAGTATTAAAAAGCCGATTTAATGTCAACGAAATAGCGCGACCGTTCCGCACTCAGAGTTCAAAGCTTTTCTCTCAACCCTCGTCAATGACTCTGATGATGACCGCGCCCATGTTCGGTGCTGCGGAAAATCAGCGACTTGATCACCACCGGCACCGCCTTGGCGTCGGGCAGTTCCTGGCCGATGTCGACGAAGTCGAAATCTTTGAGATCGATGCCGTCGATGGAAATAATTCCCGCGCCGGGAATCAGTTCGCGCTCGATGATATTGCCCATCAGCTTGGCGATGTCGGCGTCGAACACCAACACCAGCGGCTGACCGTTGTCGATATGGCCTTTCATGGCGCTTACCAAACCTTCGGCCAAGGTACGAATCAACGGATAGGACGGCCCAAGTTCCCAACGAATCGCCAAAGCCACCGCCCGGTCGATATCGTCGGCGTCGAAGCGCGCCAACGCGCGCTCCACGGCGCCTTTGACATCCGCCGCGCTGATGGTCTCGACCTGCTCGAACTGCGGCGTGACCACCTGCAAGTTGCGCAGCGGCAGCAGTTCCGGATGGGAAAGATAAATCGTATTGCCGCTCACCTGAACGGTGTATTGCGACGCGCCGATGACCGTGGCACGGATGCGCACTTCGGCCGGCCGCAGCGGAATCTTGCCGCCGCCCAGCTGATTGGCGCGGGCGCGGACTTTTTTGCCGAACTGCGCGCCAAGATCGCCGAGATTGCGCTTCTCGTAGCCGTAAATGAATTCGGATACGCCGCCGGAAAACATCACCGCGTGGACCGGATCGCTGAAATCGAGGTTGGGCGTAAGTAAAAGATTCTCTACCTCCGGCGACAATTTGCCGCGCTCCAGCACTTCAAAAAGCGAATTGCACAGCGCTTGAGAGAACTTATCTTTCTGCTCATCGGTGATAGTGCCGCCAAGCTTGAGTCCTTCGATGCCCGCCATCTTGGCGAACTTCAGCGCCGTGTCTTCGAGCCGGTTGATCACGCCGTTCTCATCCATGGCGATCAGCCGGGCGCCGACTTCGACGGCGCAGGTGTCGACCACCTTGCCGCCTTTGACGATGGCGACCTTGCTGGTGCCGCCGCCGACATCGACGTTCATCACGGTGAAATCGCCGCCTTCATGATAGGTCATGTGCACCGCGCCGGAACCGTAGGCGGCCAAGATCGATTCTAAATTGTGGCCCGCGGTGGCGCAGATAAATTTCCCCGCCTCAGCTGAAAACAGCGCCGAGATCGCTTCGGCGTTTTTCTTCTTCACCGCTTCGCCGGTGACGATGATCGCGCCGGTGTCGATGTCTTCCGGCGTCAACTGCGCGTTGCGGTACGCTTCGTGGATAAAGTCGCCAAGCTTGTTGGTATCGATGGTGGTCTTATCGATGTAAGGCGTCAAGAGAATCGGCGATTCATGGAGAATCTCGCGGTTGACGACGACAAATCGGCTCGACAAAGCCACGCCCTGGCGGCGCAACGTCAAGCGGGAAAAAATTAAGTGCGAAGTCGAAGAACCGATGTCGATACCGACGGAGTTGAGCGTAATCCGCTCCGAGCGCCACATCGGATGGTTTTCATCCATCGCCCCTTCGTCGCCCTCGTCAAACTCGTCGTCATGTCCGTCGTGCAATTCCAATTTTTCCGGGTCCAAATTATCCATGCGCGCTAACAGTTCCTTTCCCAATGACACTTAAATATCGAATTTTCATAGCACATGCGCCCAGCCGTTGCCACCGATTAGCCACCAGCCGCAAATCCAAGTTCCGTAGCCCGGATGAAGCGCGAGCAAAATCCGGGAGGCTTTCATGGATTACGTTTCACTTCATCCAGACTACATGCTGGAAACCTGTCGGCATTGTCCGAAATCTCTAGATCAGGTAAGATTCTCCTCATGCAAAACGCTAAAGTCTCACAACCGATCGGAAAGCGAGTCAAAGTGCAGAGAGGGCGTCGAGCGGAAATTACCAATCTACCGTTTCCGGCGGGAAGCGAGATTGACGTAGTAGTTACTGCCGCAGAGGCTCGCACGAACAAGAAAAGTGGTGAGAGTATTTACGATTACACGGCGGCGGTCGTGCGAAGCAAGCGGATACCTCGTTACTCAATGAAGCAAATCGAGGAAATCATCCACCAAAGCCGGGCCAGTCGTGGCTAGGCGGGTAGTCCTCGATACCAACATCCTCATTTCTGGTTATCTTTGGAAAGGTCTACCGCGTCAGGCGATTGAAAAAGTTCGCCACAAAGAATGGACTCTGCTGGTCTCCAAAGACACAGTTGCCGAACTGATTCGGGTACTCGCCTACCGTAAGTTCGGCCTTTCTCCAGAAGAGATTCATCCCATCGTCGAAGACCTGTTACAAATAAGTGAAACCGTTGAAGTCACTACTAAGGTCGCAGCATCCAAGCTGATCTCACTGACAATATGTTCTTAGCGTTGGCGGTCGACGGAAGTGCCGAAGTGATCGTCTCAGGAGATCACCACCTGCTCGACATCCGACAATTTGCAGACGTTCCTATAATTCGCGTCCGTCGATTCCTCCAACTCTAATTCTACGGCATCACCCGTATCGTGTTCGCGGAATTTGGTTGCCGTGCCCTTAAAACGTGAAGCGGATTGAAATCAAATAATCAAAGCCAACCCGTTTTCCGTTTCGATGTTTCGTTTTCAAGATTGTAGTGATTGGCGAGCCTGACCCCAATTCTTTTCCACGCGGGGTGAATAGCTAAGCGCACGTTGAGCGCATCCGCGGGCCGCGCGACACGGGATTGAAGTCCTAATGGGCGACCCGATTTCCCTTCCTAAAAATCCTGGCCGTAGCCGTTCTGGCTGACGCCGTTGGCGCGGCCCGCCTCGATACGGGCTGTCGAAGCGAAATCCACGAAGTGGCCAAAGTCACCACTGACATCAACGACATCTACATTCAGGAACTTAAGAAGTTTCACCTTTAACGTCAGATGGAAGTTGAAAAGCGGCGCAAAAGGCGATGCATATGGGGTGACGCCGACGCACGCTTCGCCTTCGACCTTTGCGATTTGCTGTCCGTCAGCTTCAACGGTCAAGTCAGCGGACGCCGAGATTTGGGGCTTGCCGTCCTTACCCAAGCAGACACCATCAACACATAATCCCTCATTTCCCTTGGCCTCAATTTTGTCCTTTCCCCATTTAATAATCTTCTCGAAAAGATCGGGAAGCTTGCCATCTGCGTCGCGCCGGTTGACCGGATCGTTGAGTGCATATGCATACAAGTTTGAATCACCAACGCGAATACGTATCGGATCCTTCGCCGTCCACCTTCCCGCCTCCGCGTCGTAATCCCGCGCCCCAAAGCGCACCAGCTTGGTATCCTTGTCATACAGCCCGCCCGCAAAGCCGAACGGCTGGAAACCGGGATTGGTATCGTTCAGCACTTGGCCAAACTCGTCGTAGTCGATGCGTTGGGCGATAGTGCCGGTCGCGACATCCACCACCAACCGCGGGCTGCCGAGTCGATCGGTGATGATGCGGTATGTGACGCCGCCTTTGATTAGGTAATCCGGCACATTCACGCGCGTGGCATAGACGAAGCGGCTGACTACCGCATTGCTGCCATTGAGTTCGGCAATCGGTCGCAGCGTCCCTTGATACAAGAAGCCTTGCGTTAACACCCCGTTGACCTTCTTGCCGATACGTCGATTGCGGCCATCGATCAGGTAGTCGATGACGGTGCCGCTGGGCAGCGTGACCTTCAGCAAATTGCCGAGCGCGTCATATTCATAGGCGGTGGTCTGTACGCCGTTGACCTTGCCGAGTAGTTCACCGTTGGCAGTGTAGCTGTATGTCGTGCCGCCGTAGTTGGTGAGCCGGTCCTGCGCGTCAAAGCTCGCGCTCAACGCTGGCCCGGTGCGCGAGGTGCGGTTGCCGTTAAGATCATAACTGTAGCTACTCACTGGCACTGCGTCTTTGCTAACGGCGCTCAGACGCCCGGCGCTATCGTAACTGTAGCCGTAGCTGGCGCTGACGCCGCCGATGGTTTCAGTCATTTGCGTGGTCCGGCCCAGCGCATCGCGAGTATACGCGGCGTTGTAGATCGCCGTTGCATTGTAACGTGCGGTGTAGGCGCCGTACTCAGCCAAAGTGTTGTAGCTGTGACTATCGGTGACATTGCCCAAAGTGCTGCCGGTGAGCAGGCCGTTCTGCGCGTTGCGCGTCAGTGCCAGACTGCCGGCAGTGCTTAAGGAATCTCTGAACAAGTCATCTAGCAAGTCGTCTAATAACGAAGAGCAGAAAGACCGACAAGGTGAGGCGGGAGGAAAGAGCGTGGGGGAGCAGACAACGTTTGCGAGTTTGGCGTGGGCGAGAAAGAAAAAGCAGAGCAAGC
>SHYW01000107.1 GCA_009692615.1 Deltaproteobacteria bacterium
GAAGACCTTAATGATCGCTGAAATGAGTTTCAGAAAACTCGATGCACCCCAGCTTGTAGACAAAGTCGCTCGTGGTCAGAAGTACGCAAACGGTCAGGAGGTTCGGGTCGCTGCCTAATTCTTTTTACCCACCAATTGACAACGGCTCTGTCATCGACAAAGTCGATGATAAGATGAGAGCAACGATTCAAATCGCATAATTACTCTCGTTGGGAGGATAATCCAATGTTAGGGATCATAGGTGGTGCCTTAAAAACGATTGGCGGTGGTATCGCTAGCGGAGCCAAGTGGTTTGGCAGAGGCGTCGAGACCGGAGCCACCGAGGCCGCTAAAGGTATCGCTACTGGGGCCACCGAGGCAGCCAAGGGCGTGGCTACCGGAGCCAAGTTCGTTGGCCATGGCATTCAAGACGTCGGTGGCTCCATTGGCATGGGCAAGGACGGTATCATCACGAACTTCGTCCGGGACTACGTACCCGGCGGCGGTTTAGGAACATCTGCCTTTCAAGCCTTCGCCGGACACCTAGACTACGCCCGTTATGACGCGGTCAAAGGCTTGAGCACCGGGGCTAACTTCGCGATCACTAGTGTCGGGGTTCTGGGCGGACCGGGTGGCGTGATGTTGGCTGGAGGACTTGGAGGACTTGGAGGACTTGCCGGAAATGCCATCGAAGGTTCGATGCGCGGACTGACCAAAGACTCCATCATAAAAAACAGAGTCGAGGGTCTCAGTTGGCAAGGTCTCGGTACTTCCTTCGTCACTGGTGCGGCAGTCGCCGGCGTCGCGAATTCAGCAGGCAAATACTTTAGCGGGACGAGACTGGGCCAGGCGTTATCGAGCGCGGCCAATCGGTTTTCCGCCTGGAAATCGAACGTGAAATTGAAAATGGGGCTTGCTCCCTCCGTACCAGGGATCCCCACGGTTTTGGGCAAGTGGGGTACGTACAAGGCTGCGCTGTGGGAGAAGATTACTAGCCCAGTCAAATAGGGCTTCCCGGCACTTCGCACCGCATGGCCAGCAATCAAATCGGGGGCACAAAATATTGGCAGAAAATCTGGCCGCGCACTGAAGGCCGTAGCAGCGGCAGGCGCTGTAACCTATGCGGGCACGACGGCTGCTCCATACATTCAACGCGCTTTTTTGCCGCAGCAATCACAAATTCAACCCGCTTACTTGCCCCAGCCTTCACCTGTACCGACGCGAGCGGTACAACCGGCGCAAACGCGAATGGGGTCGGTGCCGCAAGCAGCGGCGGTATTTGGCGCTCTTGCCGTCGCCCCCACTGACCCGACTCGGTCGGCGGTGTCTTCCAACCAACCTTCTAGCGCCGCCGCTCAGAATGCCGCGCTCGGTTATTGCGGCGGCGACTGTGCGATTCAGGCCAATTTTCCCAGTGGGATGTGCGCCGCGTACGCGGCTTCCATGGAAAGCAACGGCGGGAGTTATTGGGGTTGGGGTACGGATGCCAACCAAGCCATTGCACAGAACAAGGCGCTGCAGTCTTGCCGCAACAACGGTGGCGGTAACTGTGTGCTAAGCGCCGAGGGCTGTAATCGCTAACAGGGTGCTGAAAAAAAAGCGGAACATGCTTTGACAAGTCGAAGGACTCCGAACGTTTTTCGTAGCAGCCTGTTAGAGTCTCGACTAACGTTTTGCGATTGACTCGTAGGGTCGTGGTTCAGTTTGGGTCGGCGCGGGTTGTCATGCGAAGAGAGATTTCTCGCTGCGCTCGAAATGACAGCAGGAAAGTCCAGTTGTCATCTCGAACGAAGTGAGAGATCTCTAGCTAACTGAACCATCACCACTCGTCGCGGGGCGAAGCTAAGATCGTGTTGAAAATTCATTTTGGGAGAAATCTATGAACAACGCTTTAACATTCCAGCGACGCGTCACTGTCATGCTTTTGCTGCTGATCGCTGCATCGTTATTCACGTCGAATTCCATGGCGCAACAAACCCCAACGAAGCAGGCGGGATCAAGCGCCGTATCAACGGCGCCGGCGGCTTTGCCTTCGTTCTCGGATTATCCCGCGGGGCCGATGTTTACCGGCACTCCGGCGCCGGTAAATCTTGCGAGCGATCCCAACGCGCAATACGTTCGCTCGCAACTCACCGAGGGAGTAGCCGACGGACGCCGCTTCGCCGGCCACTACCGCATCGTCGAGTTTGGCTGCGGCACCGCGTGTCAGTCGGTCTGGGCCGTCGATCTGGTCGACGGACGGGTTTTCAATTTGTTTACCGCGAGCTCCGGTGTCGCCTTCCGACCTAACAGCCGACTAATCGTTGAGAACGATCCAAGTTTTTTCCTCGACATGCTGAAAACTAAGCTGGTGGCGGAGGTCGAGGCCTATATGAAGACCTACGGCGCGCCAAAGTTCTGGGTCGAGAACAAAGGAAAGTTCGAGCGCGTCGGCCCGGACAATCTGCGCATCGATCCAGTGAGTAAGAAGTTTGCGCCAGCCGTCACCGCGGCCACGGCCCCTGCGCCGGCGGCTTCGGCGCAAAAGAATCCGGTTCGACTCGATAAAGTTTCGATTCATCTGTTTCTCGAAAACAGCGGCACACTGAGCGAGGACGTGACCTCAGCGAGTGATTTTTCCACCTGGAACTCGACCCCTCTTGGCACGATGTTCTCCCCCGCCGATCGATTCAATGTTTTTTTGATCAAGGTGTGGCTCTCCTCAGACCGAGAAATTTCTCAACCGGGGGAAGTTGGAAAGGTTTTTGTGAAGTCGGAAAAAACCAACAAGATGTATTTCGAAGCGCCGATCAAGCAAATATATATCCCCAAAGATGGCCGCACCGTGGTGCCATTCCTGTATGCGGGCTACCGCTGCGAGCCGCTCGTCGTCGAAGTGCGCAGCTCGCCCAAATCGATCGTTAAGACGCTGCCGTTCAAGTGCGGCGAGTGAACGATCCGCAACACATTCGGCAATGCGGCAACGGTTCAGTTTGATTTTAACGTCGCATCTCAATGTAGCGGCCGACCTTCGTGTCGGCCCTCCGGACGGGCGGACACATAGGTCCGCCCCTACAAGTATTGGCGAAACTGAACCACTACCGGCAATGCTCTGCGTTGACTAAATCTGGAGAGCATTCAGGAGATTAACTTGATCTATCAATCGCACAGAGTATCGCGCGGCAGCTTATGTTCGCTTGTGGCGGCGGTACTTTTTACCTGGTCGGCAAACGCGTATGCCTGCGCGTGCTGCGCGGATTCGGGCGTGTGGCAAGAGACCGGCGCGAAAGTCAGCGGCAAAGATTTCGATGCCTTCAAAGACTTCAAGTTTTCCGCCACCGCACGACTCATCGCACCCAACGGAGACGACGAAGTCAAAGGTATTGGCCGGGTTGCTGACTACTCCTATAAGCTCGCGCTGGTGCCAAGCCCGCAACGCTGGAGCTTGGAGTTTACCGACAGTCGGGGTGCGAAAGGCAAGTTATTTCTCATACCGCTCACAACCACGTCTTTCGCTACCGATCTTTTCGATGGCAGCGAAAAAGGCGGCCTCGGCCCTCGCCTCTACAAAGAGTGGCGGTTCGAAGGACAAGTGGGTGCCGACAGTCTTTTCGCACAAGGAATCACCAACGACGCAAAATTCCGTCTAATCATTCAGGGACGAGGCAACCTCTGCCCCAACCCAGAAGATTTTAAACATTGGAAGTTGCAGGTCGCTGGCCAACGGGCGCAATACACATTTTATGGGGCGCTGCAGTAACTTGGGCGAGGCTAGACAATGAACTTTAGTGATCAACATTTTACCAAAATCGCGATGCCAATCGGAGCAAGTCAAATGCGTATCCTTTTAATTATTTTCTCCATGCTCGTTTCAATCAACGCTTATGCCGACTACGATAAATCTTGGTTTAAATCTCAATATTGGTCGGGCGAGTGGCCCCATGTTTTTTCCGTCGTGCAAAAAGGCGTTCAAGTCATGGGCCGCAAGGCGATGGACAAAAATTTATCCCGGTCCATTCAATGTGAGCTGCCCGACAAAGACGTGTTCAATCCCTGGAACTCGCAACGGGCCAAACTGAGCGATGCGCAGTATTGGACCGCATCAAAGATCATTCCGCTGATCGCCAAGAAGGATTTCACCTTCAAGGATGACAAAAAGTCGGTAGCCATCAAAAAGGGGCAAGTGATTGAGTATCTGATCTATGGCGGCGAGGGTTTTTTCGAGGTTCGCATCAACGGGACGCAATACAGCGCCGGCCCAGAGCTCTATGAACAAGTTGAAAAAGTCCCGGAAAACGCCAGTCTCCAAGATGAATGGCTGCGCCTAAAGTGCGTCGGCGGACAGATCGTTTGGCTCTACTTCGAGGACCTCGTGCGCACGGAGAAAGACAGCAAAAAAAATTTTATCGGGGGATTGTGGAATGCGAGCATCGGCAATCCCGGCGTGGATGACTACGGCAAAGCACGGGATCTCACCGACCAGGAGATCGCAAAGGGCGGCAACTGGCGATCTATCGAAGCGCGGTAGAGGCTCGATACGGTAAACTGAACAACCCTCGGCTTTAAGCCGAGGGTTTCTGAATTCGTCGACTAGAAGTCGGCTCTTCATTCCGCCATGCCGGCGCAGGCCGGCATGGCAAAACTTTTCTTCTTACCCCACCGCCCCCAACTGCAATCGTTTGCCCCAGCGATGTTTGAGAATCTCCCGCATACCGGCGGACTCTTTGCTTTTGAGTTGGGGATCTTTTTCGATCCACGCCATCGCTTCTTTGCGCGCTTCGATTAGCAAGCGCGCGTCGCGGATTAAATTGGCCAGGCGGAAGTCGGCGAGGCCGGCTTGACGGGTACCGAGGAGTTCGCCAGGGCCGCGAATTTTTAGATCGGCTTCGGCGATCTTGAAACCGTCGATCTCCATTTCCATCACGCGCAAACGTTCGGCGGCGATGGAATTGGCCGCGCCGTGATTGACGAGAAAACAAAAACCCGGCGCGCTGCCGCGCCCGACCCGGCCGCGTAGTTGGTGTAGCTGCGACAAGCCGAAGCGGTCGGCGTGTTCGACGACCATGACGGTGGCGTTGGCGATGTCGATGCCGACTTCGATGACTGTTGTCGCAACCAGAATTCCCAGTTTACCGTCGCGAAAATTGCGCATCACATCATCGCGCTCTTCGGCCTTCATGCGCCCGTGCACCAGACCGATACCGAAATCTTTAAACAGCGTCTGGCCCATCTTCTCGGCCATCTGGGTGGCGTCGCGCACTTGCTGAAGCTGCTCCGACGCCTCGACCAAGGGCAAGACCACGAAAGCTTGGTGGCCGCGCTTGAGTTCTTCGAGGACTTTTAAATAAAGCTGCTTGCGCTCGCGTTCGGCGAAAACCTTGGTCGTGATCGGCGTGCGCCCCGGCGGCATCTCGTCGAGATAAGAAACCTCCATATCGCCGTAGAGCACCATCGCCAAACTACGTGGGATCGGCGTCGCGCTCATCAGCAACATATGCGGCTCGCGCGCGCCGGCATCGGCGCCGACTAACTGGCGCAGCGACAAGCGCTGCATGACGCCGAAGCGATGCTGCTCGTCGATGACGCCCAAACCCATGCGCGCCGCGCGCACGTCTTCTTGAATCAAGGCGTGGGTGCCGACGATAAATTGCATCTCGCCGTCGGCGATGCGCCGCAATACAACTTTGCGCTCCCGCGCCGGCGTCGATGCCGTCAAGAGCGCGGCGGAGATGCCAAGAGCGCCTGCGAATGTTTGTAAGTTGCGAAAGTGCTGTTCGGCGAGCATTTCCGTCGGCGCCATCCACAGCGCTTGATAGCCTTGCTCGATGACTTGCAGCGAAGCCAACCACGCCACCATGGTCTTGCCCGAGCCGACATCGCCCTGGACCAAGCGCTGCATCGGCTGTGGAGTCTTGAGGTCTACATCGATCTCGCTGAGCACGCGCTCCTGCGCGCCGGTCAGTTTGAACGGCAATAGCTCGCGCATGCGCGAAGCCAATTGATTTCTGCGTGGCGAACACTCAACTGCCGCGCTTTGCCGGCGTGCCTGCTTACGCAGACCTAAACCCAACTGCAAAAAAAATAGTTCTTCGAAGACGATGCTCTTATGCGCTGATGAACTGGCGTCGTTCAACGCCGCAACATCGGCGTCGAGCGTCGGTTGATGCAATTGCGTGAGCGCGGCGGGCATGTCGAGCAACTTCTGACGCGCGATGACTTCGGCCGGCATGCGATTCGGTAGAAAGCGACGATATTCGAGCGCTTCAGCAACTAATTTACGCAAAAACGAAAGTGGCAATCCGCCAGGTCGTAAATAAATCGGCAGCACGCGCTGCTGTGCGCCCTCTTCGCCGGCTTCGATCACTTCGAAATCGGGATGAACGATGCGCAGCCGCTCCTGTTGGCCGCGCTCGACTTTGCCGTGCACCAGCAACGTCTGGCCTTTGGCCATGCCGTTGACCAAGAAACTTGGCGCGCGATACCAAACCAGATCGAGCTGGCCGCTGTCATCGCGCAAAGTCGCGCTCAACATCTGCATGCGCCGGCGCGGCACGAAGCGGTTCTGCAATAGGATCAATTCGCCGATGAAACTTTCTTCCTGGCCCAAGACCGCCGCGGCGATTTTTTTTCGCTGGCGGCGGTCCTCATAGCGAAACGGCAAATGATAAAGCACGTCTTCGACGGTGCATAAGCCCGCGGCTTCCAACTGCTCGGCGCGTTTAGGGCCGACGCCTTTTAAAAATTGAATCGAAGTCGCGAGCTGGCGCAGGCAGTCGCGCACGCTGGGAACACGATCTTTACCGGCAATATCAATTTTGGAATTGGCAGTGACGGCAGTCATGGAAGGTCGCTCACCGCCGAATTGGATTTATTCCACGATCACGAACCACGAACACGATCACAAGTAGTCCTGCAACGCCTTAACTTCAAAATCGCCCTTGGCCAAATATTCGATCCCTTCAGCGGCTGCATCCGCGCCGGCGATGGTCGTAAAGTACGGCACCTGATAGTCCAAGGCGCAGCGGCGAATATAATAAGACGCCGCCAAGGAGTGGGCGTCGGCGGGTGTGTTGATGACCATGGCGATCTCGCCCTTCTTGGTCTGGTCGCCGATGTGCGGGCTACCGTCTTGCACTTTGTTGACCACTTCGGTGGGAATGCCGTGGGATTCGAAATAGGCCGCGGTGCCTCGGGTGGCGACGATTTCGAAACCAACGCGATGAAGTTTTGCCGCTACCGGCGTCACGCTGGCTTTGTCTTCGTCGCGCACGCTGATAAATACTCGACCGTTTTTCGGCAAACGCATGCCGGCGGCGAGCTGCGCCTTGGCGAAGGCCATGCCGAAGGTCGTGTCGATGCCCATGACTTCGCCGGTGGATTTCATCTCCGGGCCGAGCATGGTGTCGACGCCGGGAAATTTATTGAAGGGAAACACCGCTTCTTTGACCGAGATATGTTTGGGCAATATCTCTTGGCTCAATCCGAGTTCTTTGAGTTTCTTGCCGACCATGATGCGCGCCGCGATTTTCGCCAGCGGCACGCCGATGGCTTTACTGACGAACGGCACGGTGCGCGACGCGCGCGGGTTGACTTCGAGGACGAAGACATTTTTCCCCTGCACCGCGAACTGCACGTTCATCAAACCGCGCACGTTGAGCGCTTTGGCGAGCGCGATGGTGTGGCGGCGAATTTCGTCTTGGACATCTTGGCCGATCGACTTGGGCGGCAAACTGCACGCGCTGTCTCCGGAATGGACACCGGCGCGCTCGATATGTTCCATGATGCCGCCGATAACGTAATCCTCGCCGTCCCCCAGCGCATCGACGTCGATTTCAATGGCGTCGTCGAGAAAACGATCGATCAACACCGGATGTTCCGGCGACGCCGACACCGCGTGGGTCATGTAGTCTTTCAACGCTTCACCGTCGTAAACGATCTGCATGGCGCGGCCGCCGAGAACATATGACGGACGGACCAACACCGGATAGCCTAGCCCTTCGGCAATTTTAAAAGCCTCGTCGAAGGAACGGGCTATGCCATTGTCGGGTTGCTTGATGCCCAACTGGGTGATCAACGCGGAAAAGCGTTCTCTATCTTCCGCGAGATCGATGCTATCGGGCGAAGTACCGATGATCGGCACGCCGGCGCGCTCCAACGGCAGCGCCAGCTTGAGCGGCGTTTGACCGCCGAACTGAACGATGACGCCGTCTGGCCTCTCCCGCTCGATGACGTTCATCACCTCTTCCATGGTCAGCGGCTCGAAATAAAGTTTATCGGAAGTGTCATAATCGGTGCTGACGGTTTCCGGATTGCAGTTGACCATGATGGTCTCGTAGCCTTCTTCGCGGAGGGCGAAGGCGGCATGGACGCAGCAATAATCGAACTCGATGCCCTGGCCGATACGGTTGGGACCGCCGCCGAGGATCATGATTTTCTTGCGCTCGGTGCGCTTGGACTCGTCTTCGCCTTCGTAGGTGGAATAGAGATAGGGCGTGAACGCTTGAAACTCCGCGCCGCAGGTGTCGACTGAATTGAACACCGCCTCGACGCCCTTGGCTTTGCGCATTTGGCGCACGGACGCTTCGCTAGTTCCGGTCAGCGTAGCGATGCGCCCGTCGGCGAAACCCATTTGTTTCCAGCCCCGCAGCGTCACCGCGTCGACATCTTTACCGGCGCAATTGGCGATCTCGCCGTCGGTAACGATCAGCTCGCGAATCTTTTCGAGAAACCACGGATCGTAGGCCGACAGTTGAAAAATTTCGGCCGTCGTCATGCCGAGCCGATAAGCATCGCCGACATACCACAAGCGCGCGGAATTAGGCTCGCGCAATTTATTGCGCACGATATCGAGAGATTCTTTGCGCTTGGCGTCGGCAAAATCGACCTTGGATTCAAAACCGAAAGAGCCGGTCTCCAGCGAGCGCATCGCTTTTTGCAGGGACTCTTTAAATGTCCGGCCGATGGCCATCGCCTCGCCCACCGACTTCATCTGCGGTGTCAGCAAATCTTTCGCTTGGGGAAACTTTTCGAAGGTGAAGCGCGGGATTTTCGTCACCACGTAATCGATGGTCGGTTCGAAGCTCGCCGGCGTTTCCCGCGTGATGTCGTTACGGATTTCGTCTAGCGTATAGCCGACGGCCAACTTCGCGGCGATCTTGGCGATCGGAAAGCCGGTCGCCTTGCTCGCCAGCGCCGAGCTGCGCGATACCCGCGGGTTCATCTCGATAACGGTCATGCGGCCGTCTTTAGGATTGACCGCGAACTGAATGTTCGAACCGCCGGTATCGACGCCGATCTCACGAATCACCCGCAAAGACGCGTCGCGCATGATCTGATATTCTTTGTCTGTCAATGTCTGTGCCGGCGCCACCGTGATCGAGTCGCCGGTATGCACGCCCATGGGATCGAAGTTCTCGATGGAACAGATGATCACGACGTTGTCTTTATGGTCGCGCATCACTTCCAGTTCGTACTCTTTCCAGCCCAGCACCGACTCTTCGATCAACACTTCATGCACCGGCGAGATCGCCAAGCCCGCTTGCACGACTTCTTTGAATTCCGCGGCGTCGTAGGCGAAGTTGCCGCCGCTGCCGCCGAGCGTGCGCGAGGCGCGGATGATCACGGGAAAATCCAAGCGCTTCTGAATCCGCATGGCGTCTTTCATGCTGCGCGCATAACCGCTGCGCGGCAGGTCGAGGCCGATCTTCCGCATGGCGTCTTTGAACAGATCGCGGTCTTCAGCCTTCTTGATCGATTCCAATTTGGCGCCGATCATTTCGACATTATACTTTTCTAAGATGCCCTTCTCGGCCAGATCGATGGCGAGGTTGAGCGCGGTCTGGCCGCCCAAGGTCGGCAAGATCACATCCGGCCTTTCTTTGGCGATGATTTTCTCGACGATGTCGGTGGTGATCGGTTCGATGTAGGTGCGGTCGGCGAAACCGGGATCGGTCATGATCGTCGCCGGATTCGAATTGACCAGTATGACTCGATAACCCTCTTCTTTGAGCGCCTTCAACGCCTGGGTGCCGGAGTAATCGAACTCGCAAGCTTGGCCGATGATGATCGGCCCGGCGCCGATCAGCAGCACGGAATTTATGTCGGTGCGTTTAGGCATGGATGCTACGCGCCTCGGTGTTTCGCCATCAGGTCGGTAAAGCGTTTGAATAAATAGTTGGCATCGTGCGGGCCCGGCGACGATTCCGGATGATACTGCACGGAAAAGATCGGCAGCTCGCGGTGCGCCAAGCCTTCCACGGTGTTGTCGTTCAAATTCACGTGGGTCAGTTCCACCGCGCCCTTGAGCGAGTCGGCGTCCACGGCGAAGCCATGATTTTGCGAGGTGATCTCGACCTTGCGCGTGGTCAAATCCATCACCGGCTGATTGCCGCCGTGATGACCGAACTTGAGTTTGTAAGTCTTGCCGCCGAGAGCCAAGCCGAGAATTTGATGGCCCAGGCAAATGCCGAAGATCGGTTTCTTGCCGATCAATTGTTCCACGTTAGCCTTGGCATACGGCACGGCATCGGGATCGCCGGGGCCGTTGGAAAGAAAAATGCCGTCGGGATTCATGGCCAAAACTTCTTCCGCCGCCGTCGCCGCCGGCACGACGCGCACTTGGCAGCCGGACTCGGCGAGATTGCGCAGGATGTTGTACTTGATGCCGAAGTCGTAAGCGACCACCGAGAAGCGCGGTGTGGTAAAGCTCGCCTTGCCGCGCCGCTTGTAAACGCCGGTATTTTCGCGCTGCTTGTAACCGCCGCTAAGTTGCCAATTGCCTTGGTTCCAGTCGTAGGCTTCGCCGCAGGTAACATTTTTTACCAAATCTTGGCCGACCAAACCGGGAGACGCTTTCGCCTTGGCGATCAGCGATTGTGGATCGGTATCTGCGCTGGAAATAATCCCTTCCTGAGCGCCGTGATCGCGCAGATGGCGCACCAACGCGCGGGTGTCGATGCCTTGAATGCCGACGATGCCATGGGCTTGCATGTATTCGTGCAGCGACTGCGTCGCGCGCCAGTTGCTCGGCTGCTCGGTGTAATCCTTGACGATGAAGCCGCGCATGAACGGTCTACGCGATTCGACATCTTCCGGATTGATGCCGGTGTTGCCGATCTGCGGATAGGTCATCGCCACCAACTGGCCATCGTAGGAGGGATCGGTGAGGATCTCTTGATAACCGGTCATGCTGGTGTTGAACACCACTTCGCCGACCGCTTCGCCTTCGGCGCCGAAAGCCAGCCCTTCGAAAAACTTTCCGTCCGCTAGTGCTAAAACACACTTCATAAATTTATCTCGCCGCGCGTTTTTTCCGGCCCGCGACCGGCAATTGCGCGCCGGCTACGGCATCGATGATCGAATAAATCTCCACGCGGTCGCGCTCCGTTTGGTCCAAACCGCGCAAGCGCACGCGCACCCGATCTTTCTCCGAGCTGGGAATATTTTTGCCGACGTAGTTGGGTTTCACCGGCACCTCGCGATGACCACGGTCGACCAGCACCGCCAGGCGCACCGATTGCGGCCGGCCCGAGCGAAAAATAATACTCAGCGCGCTCTTCACCGTTCGGCCGGTATGAATCACGTCATCGACCAAAATCACTTCGCGGTCTTTCAAGTTCAAAGGCCCGCCGTCGGCGGGCGCCAGGCGGCGCAACTCCTCGCCGGCACCATAGATTTCAATTTCGCCGAGTTCAACTTTTCGTTGGTGCCGCCGTTCGATCTCGGCGGCAATTTTTTGCCCCAGTTGAGAGCCGACGCTGCGCACGCCGAGAATCAGCAGCCGCTCGGGAGCGCGGCAGTCGCGCAAAATTTGCTCGCTCATTTGCCCCAGTGCTTGATTAATTTCCCCCTCGTCCATTAACGTCCGGCGCGGCCCGCTTTTGAACGGTTCGTAGCCCAGTTCTTCAGCTTCCTTGAGGGAATCGAAAATCGCCAGATGGTTTTGCTCCAACCAGCCGCGCAGCGTGTCGGCCAGAGAGCTATCGTAAGAACAGTAGCGCTTGCTCTGGACGTTGCCCACGTATTGGACCTTGAAGCGGTGATCGCAGTAGGTGCAGCCAAGAATCAAAGTACCGGTCTCGTCGACGAAAATCAGCTCGAAATGCTTGGCTGTCGACACCGCTTCGCGCAGCGTCACGCAATTTGGATTATGGCACTGCGGGCCGATCGGTTCGGGAGTTTCGTAGCTGCGCGATTGTTTTATAACCACGGGCTTACTCTCGCGCCGATCGAATAAAAACTTGAGCAGCGCCATGCGCACCGGCACGCCGTAGGCGGCCTGCTTGAAATAAATCCCGCGCCGGTCCTTGTCGAGTTCCGGCGACAGTTCGTCGACCCGCGGCAACGGATGCATGACAACCGTGTCCTGAAAACGTTTCTCGCGCAAAAACTCCGGACCGATGGTCGGATAGTTGCCGCTGGCGGCGCCCTCCGCCATCCGCTCCTTCTGCTTGCGGGTCATGTAAATGGCGTCGTAGCGCAGGCCGCTGGCGATGGAATTCAACTGCCCTTGAATCACTTGATCGACCTGGGTGAAGAGCGCCAACTGGTGCGGCTGCTTGGGGGTTAAATAAAGCGCGTCGGTTTCCGTCACCACGGTTTTGAGATCGTCGCTCGCCACCGGCGCCAGGGCGTAATCGTACTCGCGCTCCAAGCGCTCGATGACATAATGCGGCAGCTCCATGCCATTGGCCGCCAGCGTCACCACGTTGGCGCCGAAGCGCGCCAGGGCGAAGACTAGCGAATGAATCGTCCGGCCGTTTTTCAGATCGCCGCACACCACCACGGTCAAACCTTTGAGCTGGCCTTTTTCTTGACGCAACGTGTAGAGGTCGCAAAGGGTTTGCGTCGGGTGCTCATGGCCGCCGTCGCCGGCGTTGATCACCGGCACGTCGGCGTGCTCGGCCATCGCTTGCACGGCGCCGTCCCAGTTATGGCGCACCACTAAAACATCGGCGTAAGCTGATACCACTTTCGCCGTGTCGGCCAAAGTTTCGCCCTTCACCGCCGAGGACGATTTCATATCCGAGCAGCTTATCACCGTACCGCCCAAGCGCTGCATCGCCGATTCGAACGAGAGCCGCGTCCGTGTGCTCGGTTCGTAAAACAGCGTCGCCATGATCTGCCCGCTCGCCGGCCGCTCGCGGCGCAGGCGCTGGGCATCGTCGGCCAAAGCAAATATCTCTTCGATCTCGTCGTTGGTCAGGTCGGCGATGGAAATTAGGTTGCGCATTTAGATTGCACTTTTGCCGCGCCAATCGGCGATGGTCACCTGATCGATGCCATCGGATTCTTCGAGCAAGACGTTAACGCGCTGGCCTTCGCCGGCGTCGATGTTTTTGCCGACGATGTCGGCGCGGATTGGCAGCTCGCGGGCGCCGCGATCGATCAATACTGCAACCAGAATCCGTTTAGGCTGGCCGAGTTTTTCCACAGCTTCTAGCGCCGCGCGAATGGTCCGGCCGCGAAAAATCACGTCATCGACGAGGACAACTGTTTTGTCGTCCACCGCCACTTGAACTTCGAAGGCGCCCACCGCGTCGGTGTTTTGCCCTTGGCCGCGGTCGTCGCGATAGGGCGTCACATCGATGACTCCCACCGGTGGCGTCAAGCTGCCGGTTTCTTGAAGCCTTCGCGCCAAGCGCCGCGCCAAGTGCACGCCGCGCGAGCGGATGCCGATGAGCACGATTTCGCTCGGTGTCGCCGCCTTTTCGACGATCTCATGAGCCATCCGGCGGATCGTCCGAACTAGATCGTCGCGTTCCAGTAGGATATTTTTTTCTTCAGCCATAAAAAAAGACCCGCGCGGCTTTACCGCGAGGGTCTTTGAAGAGAAAATAACAGAATTTGAGTTCGTTCATGTTGCCTTTTCCGACCTCGCAGGATCGGCTTAAAAGGTACTTCTGTTTAACGCGGAGCGCCGCTGTTGTCAACAAATTCGCCGCTAGATTTTCAACTCCACGATGGCCGCCGAAAAATTCCTTTTCGCTAGATCGATTCTCGCCACCGAAATCGGCAGCTTGAAACGGCGCGGTCCGGCGCTGCCCGGATTGACGAACAGAATTTCACCGTGATGGCTCACGCTCGGTTTGTGCGAGTGACCGCTGATCACCGCGTTTAACTCGCCTTGCATCGGATCGCCGACAATTTCGTTGACGTTGTGAATGACACGAAGCTTGATACCGTTGATTTGCAAATCCAAAACGTCAGCGATCCCCTTCGCCCATGGTTCGCGATCGTTGTTGCCGCGAATCGCCAACACCGGCGCGATGTGCTTGAGCGCATCCAACACTTCAAGATTGCCGATGTCGCCGGCGTGCAGGATCAACTCGGAACCTTTGAGCGCCGCCAGCGCTTCGGGACGCATCAGGCCATGGGTATCGGAGATCAGTCCAACGTGGCCCTGTTTCAGTGTAAGCTGGTGCTTGTGTGTTAAGAACACCACCCTGATTTAGCTTGAATCATTGGGCGATGCAATTCTATAGTGAATCAACTCGGCATTTCGCGATCGGGGTATGAACCCCGCTCGCGACCAAAGGGGATGCTCTCCCCCTTTGGAAACCCCATTTAGTTGTGCCCGCCGCAAGCAGCGGGGAATATTAGATTCATTCCAGGAGGTTTTATGTTTCCCCACCTACAAAGTTTTAATTTGCGAAAATGGATCGACGACAACCGCGGCGATTGGGGCCAGCGTCGAGTCATCTGGCGGGACTCCGACTTTATCGCCTTCGTCACCCGCGGACCGAACCGGCGCAAGGATTATCATATCAATCCCGGCGATGAAATTTTTTACCAGCTGGAAGGCGAGCTTAATCTGCATTACTTAAAGGACGACCAGCATGAATTGGCGGTCCTCAAGGCCGGCGACATCCTTCTCATGCCCAAGCTTACGCCCCACTCACCGCGACGGGCGGATGGCTCGTGGACCTATGTGGTGGAGCGAACAAGAACGAAGGAGGAAATCGACCGGTTCATCTGGCCCTGCGAGAAGTGCGGCAACAACCTTTATGCCACCGAAGTGCGCTTCGACGATCCCGGCGATGCCGTGAACAAGGCGACCGCGGCGCTCAAAGCCGATGCAAAAATGGCGACCTGCAAACAGTGCGGCGAGGTTTTAGAGCTTTGAACCAAGCTCAAGCGATTCTTTCGCTAAGCTAAAGTATTCGACGAGCTATGATTTGGCCTGTAGCGCGCGCCAAACTTTGGGCGGCGTCAGCGGCAAATCTTGTATCCGCACGCCCACCGCGCGGGAAACCGCGTTGGCGATGGCCGATGCGACGGGTAGTAGGCCACCCTCACCTATCCCTTTAGATCCGAACGGACCAGGGCCGTTGCCGTTTTCAATCAGAATGGTGTGCAGGTTATCGGGGACATCTTTAAACGTCGGCACCCGGTAATCGACCATGTTGCCATTGAGCAATTGGCCGTCCTCGTAAATCATTTCTTCCATGAAAGTATGGCCGATGCCGAACATCACCGCGCCTTCGTCCTGGCCGATGCACTGCTCGGGATTAATCGCTTTGCCGGCGTCGCAGGCGGAAACGTAGTTGAGCAAACGAATATTGCCGGTTTCAGGATCGACCTCGACTTCAGCGCCGCCCCAGCCGACTTCCCAGAAAGTCGTGGTCGAGCCGAGCACCGCCTTAGCGCTGCGCTTGTCTTTGTAAAGTCCTTTGCCGATGATTTCCCCGGCTTTGCTGCCGAAAAAATCGACGATCACTTTACTAAAAGAAATCGCTTCACCCTTCTTAGTCACAACCTTGCCGTCTTTGACGATTAAGCTGTCAGCTTTCTGTTTCAATACTTTCGCCGCGCACTGGAGCAATTGCTTGCGAGCGTCTTCGGCGGCGCGCTGCACCGCGGTGCCCATGACAACTGTCGAACTACTAGCGCTCGTCGAAATATCGTAGGGCGTCACGTCGGTATCGAGCTGGGCGACGCCGATCTGATCCATCGGCATAGCCAATTCTTCGGCGACGATTTGGCTCAGCGCGGTGCGCGGTCCTTGCCCCGCTTCGACGGTGCCGGTGAGCAGCATGACGCTGCCGTCGGAAGACATTTTCACCGAGGCGCCGGCGACTTTATAAGTCCCGCCGGCATCTTTGATGCAGCAGCTGAGCCCCTTAGCGCGATTGGGCTTTTTACTTTTTTCACTCCACTTGATGGCGTCGGCGACCTTGAGCAACCCCTCTTTTAAGTCGCAATCCACAGGCGTGTCGCCGACGGTGTAAAGGTCGCCCTTCTTGAGCAAATTCTTGATGCGAAATTCCAACGGATCTAGGCCGAGACGGTCGGCGATCATATCCATTTGCGATTCGTAGGCCCAAGTGACTTGCAATGCGCCGAAGCCGCGAAAGGCGCCAGCAGGCACGGTGTTAGTATAAACACCATGCGCTTCAACCTTGGCGTAGGGAATTTTATAGGGCCCCAAGGCGCGATAGCCGGCCTTCTGCGTGACGCGTGGACCGGCATCGGCGTAGGCGCCGGTGTCCATGTAGACTTGGCAGTCGCGGGCGATCAGTTTGCCGTCTTTAGTCACGCCGGTTTTCACAGTGACTCTTGCCGGATGGCGCGTGACGGTTTTGAAGCTCTCGTTGATCGACAGCTGCAACTTCACCGGGCGGCGTGTCATCCATGATAACGCAGCGGAAATCGGCTCGGCCTTCACATAGAGTTTGCCGCCGTAGCCGCCGCCGACGTAAGGCACGATCACGCGAATACGGTTGCAGGGCAGCTTGAAGATGCCCGACAAGTGATCGCGCAAAGTGAATGGATCTTGGCAGGAAGCCCAGATGGTCAACTTCTCGCCGTCGTAGTAAGCGACATTGTTGTGGGCTTCGAGGGAAAAGTGCTGCACCTTTTGAAAGCGAAAGGTGTCCTCGAAAATATGCTCCGCCTTGGCGAAGCCTTTTTCCGAGTCTTCGCGGCCAAAGGTGAGATAGTAGCAAACATTCGTGCCGCTAAATCGCTCCGGCGCACCGTAAGTCGAGCCGCGCAGTTCAGCGCGCGCCACGCCGCCTTCGTGAACCTGAATCGCGCCGGGAGCCGTAGCTTCTTCGAGATTGGTTACTTTCGGCAGCTCATCATATTCAACGTCGATGAGTTCCAGGCCCTGCTCGGCGATCTCCGGCGTGTCGGCCAATACCGCGGCCACCGGATCGCCGACGTAGCGCACCTTGTCGACGGCGACGATGGACTGGTCTTTGTAAGTGGCGCCGTATTTGTAATTGAAACCCTTGATGTCGTCGCGAGTCAGCGTGGCGATGACCCCGGGCAATGCTTTCGCTCTGGAGGCGTCGACCTTGACCAATCGCGCGTGGGCCACCGGACTGCGCAGGATGCGCGCATGGGCCATGCCGGGCAGCTGGATGTCGCTGGTGTAGATCGCTTTGCCGCTGACCTTTTCGATGGCGTCGACGCGGTGCGCATTGGTGCCGACGACCTTCAAGTTTTGCTTGGTCTTCATATGTAGGGTGCAAAAAGAAAAGGCCACGGCGAACTCGTCACCGTGGCCTGAGCCCAGCCTTACTTGCGGATTTTCGGACTATCTTTTTCGGGAAAATATTTATCGCAGAACGGGCAATGGAAATCCATTCCCGATCCGAGCATATGCGGATTGACGACAAAAATCTTCTTACAAGTTGGACAAGTGATTTCGACTGCCTGACCCATGGTTTACCTCTTTTAGTTTTGGAATTTAGAACTTTGCGTCCTCTGCGTTCTTTGCGGTGAATATTCGACTTTTACGCCCAGTAAGTCGTGCGGTCCATCGGAATATGCTGCAACACCTCGCCCGGCACGTAGTCTTCCAACTTGATCCGCGCCATCGCTTCATCGGGGCACTTCGACACCGGTGAGAACGGCCGGTCGGTCGGTTTGGTTGCGTCGACGATCATTCCCGAAGTCTTGATCTCGTCGCGCAGCGACGGGTCCAAGAAGTTGCCGCGGAACAGCGGCTTCAAGATATTCACTTGAAGATGCGGCTGCACCCGCGTGGCGATCGCCCAGAGAATGTCGGTGGGATTGAAAACGTCGATGTCGTCGTCGAAGACGAAAACATTCTTGGTATGGTCGAAGGTCAAGGCGGCGGCGGCGGCGCGGCCCGGATCGCCTTCGGATAATTTCTTCATCGAGATAAAAACATTATAGTGCGCGTGGCGGCCTTGCTTACACACCGCGGTGACGCCGGGAACGGCTTCGCG